>WTAE01000075.1 GCA_013139765.1 Sulfurovum sp. | reverse complement strand
TTTTCCTCGTATAATTAGATGATTTTACCATTTTTTTATTAGAAATCAGCCTGCAAAGACAAGCTCGTCTTGACAAAACAACCCAAAAGTGTTAAAATCCACCATCTTTCAAATATGGGGATGACTTGGTTTCGACTGGAGTAGTCGGGGCTATGTGCATGTCGGACTGAGCAATTCCGTTACGCGGCTCACACGCATTTAAACGCAAACAATACAGATTACCGTCCAGCTTACGCAGTAGCGTAAGTCATTAACCCCGCTCACGCGGAGGACTGCCCTGCCGAGGAGTGTCATCTTAATCGGACCTTTGGGTATCACATCTGGTGACTATGCTCCATGGAAGCTATGCCATGGTGTGAGAATTTTAGCTCGTTAGGAAAAGTTTTGAGTGTAGTACAAAACCTAATTAAAATTAACAACACTGACTAAGCATGTAGAGTCATAGTTCTATCTATTTTAGGACAGGGGTTCAATTCCCCTCATCTCCACCAAACAATCCAAACATTTTATGATATAATCAAGTTATTTCATGCTCCTAAGGAGAAAATATGCAAACAATACAGCTAGACATCGCAGATGATAAATTAGATACATTTCTTACTATTGTAGAAAATCTGCAAAAAGATATTGTACAGGGTATTAGGCTCAAAGATAATGGTTTAGACATTAAATCCATCGAAGCTGACAGCCAAGACTTCATAGATATACAACTCACTAAAAAAGAAAATAATACTAAGTACTCCATAAATGAAGCAAAAGCTAAATTAGGATTATAGTGAATGTAGAAATAGATGGTAAGGCTATCAAAGACTTATCCAAGTTACATAAAGGAGAAGTTGCTAAAATACTTTCCAAGATAGAAGAATTAGAGAAATATCCTCATATTCCAAACCTTAAAAAGCTTACAAACTTTGAACCACCGTACAGGTTAAGAGTTGGTAACTACAGAGTATTATTTGATATTGAAAATAATACTATTACAGTCTATCGAGTTAGACACAGAAAAGAAAGTTATAAGTAGCCTAACAAAATGGGGAATTAGCTCAGCTGGGAGAGCGCTTCGCTGGCAGCGAAGAGGTCGACGGTTCGAGCCCGTTATTCTCCACCACTCTACAATACTATACATACACCTCCCAATAAACAACATCTCAGAACATAGATAAGCTAATTATATTTTTTTTAAATGCTAGTCATCGCCACCTAAAAGTAGTCATTTAAGTAGTACTTTGTGTGTCTCTTACATAGTATGACTACACAGACAATAGTGTATAATAAAACAAATACCAAATAACGGAGAGTAAAACATGAAAAACATTATTTTAGCAATACTTTTTTTATCGGTAAGTGTTTTTGCTGAGGTCATTATGCGTAAAGCTGTGCCGAAACATCCCATTATTGAGCAGCCTATTGAAAGACCTGACCGTCCTATCAATAGACCAGTTAGACCAGTACCCGCGGTGATTAATCCGGGGATTATTTATCGGAACAATTATTATAACCCTTCTTATGTGACGAATTGTGAGCAATACATTTCGCAACTGAGAGAAAAAGATGAGGAGATTGCAAAACTTAGATCTGAGTTGGCAGTTTTACGCTCTGGGGAACAGGCTAAACGACAAAAAAAGTTGACGTCTTCGTATGAAGCAGAACTAAAAAAGTTTGACAACAGAAAAAGTAGTATTAAAAGTACAAATTCTGTCATTATTTCTGACAAGCCTGAGAAATAAGATTATTAGAGGTGCCCTTATTGCGATTACTTACTTAGAACATCGAGCCAGAAGAAGTTGGCAATGAGAACAATGAAAAATATGCCAACTAAGTTAAAGACAATCCCATAAGCCGCCATAGTTTTAATGGAGACAACACCCGAACTCATGGCAATGGCATTGGGTGGGGTGGCAATAGGCAGCATGAAGGCATAAGACGCACAGACAGTGGCGACCATCATGATAAGTGTGGCATTGATACCTGTTTGCTCCGCCACTTTAAAGAGTATGGGCAACATAATGGAGATGAGCGCCGTGTTTGACGTGATTTCTGTGGTAAAGGTGACCATGACTGCGATAATCACTAAGAACCAGATGATGGGCATGGAAGAGAAGGCCACAAGATGTGAAGCGATTTCTTCTGCCATACCTGTTTGGGTAAAGGCCGCGGCAATGGCAAAACCTGCACCAAAAAGAAACATAATTCTGTAAGGAATATTCTCCTTGTCTTGCATCCAATCGAGTATGGAAAAGGGAGGCATAAAGAGAAGCAGCCCGGCGGATAGTAGTATACCGGGTTCACTGAGGCCTAACCCACTGTAGTAAGGTTTAATAGGCGCATTGACAAGTAGGGTAACAATAAGCCCTGCAATGAGAAAAAGTACTTTTTTCTGTTGGCCATTTAAAGGTTCTGTACTTAAATCTGCCTCAATATGCATATGGTCCAGCCCCATACTTAAAATGAAACCCACCACAAGAAACATGACAAGCACCAAAGGGGATACCATGTACATCCATTGTACAAAAGGGATAGCTTCTAAGCCTAACTCTTCCATGATTCCCATAAGTATGAGGTTTGGTGGTGTGCCAATAGGGGTTAAAATACCCCCAATACTTGCCCCATAGGCAATACCTAAAGCCAAACGCATTTTGAGCTTGATGTTTTCAGTCAGAAAAAGAGCAATAGGAAGCAGAAGCAGGGTAGTCGTGGTGTTAGAAAGCACAGAAGACAAAAGCCCTGAAGTGATGATGAGGGCAAAAATGATGCCTCTGGGAGACTTAGGAAAAAGCCTTAACATTTTGTTGGCAATGATTTTATGTAAACCTGTTTTTTCTACAGCAATAGCAATGAGAAATCCTCCGAGAAAGAGGTAAATGATGGGGTTTGCATAATTGACTGCTGTGGCTTTGGTACTTAAAACACCCGCTGCAGGGAAGAGCACAATGGGCAAGAGTGAAACCACCGCCAAAGGCAAGCCTTCATTGGTCCAAAGTGTGACCATGAGTACGATGGCTGCGACCAGCAGTGACTGTTGTAGGGTAAAAAAAGAGATCATTGCTGCAAAAGAAATGAGTGCAAGTACAAGGGCTAGGAGGATTTTTTTGCTTTGCAGTGTGTTAGACATTTTTTTCCACATTGTGTACAGTTTGCGCTAAAGCTTCTTCATCTTCACTATGGATCTCTAACTCTTCAGCAGAGCCAGCCTCCAAGTCTGCAAAAGTTTCTAAGTCTATCTCCTCTTCACTTTTTGCAACGATGCACGTAACCACAGCATCTCCTGTGACATTAACAGAAGTACGTATCATGTCAAGTAGTCTGTCAACACCTAAAATAAGGCCTATGCCCTCCAAAGGGAGCCCCACTTGCACAAAGACCATGGAGAGCATGATGAGCCCTACCCCTGGTACACCTGCCGTACCTATGGAGGCCAATACAGACATAAGTATGACTGTAAGGTAGCCCGATAAGCCTAGCTCAACCGCATACACATGGGCAACAAAGACGGTGGCTACGCCTTGCATGATGGCTGTGCCATCCATGTTGATGGTGGCACCAAAAGGTATGGTAAAAGAGGCAACTGAGTTGTCAACGCCCATGCGTTTAGTAACTGAACGTAAGGTAACAGGGATGGTTGCATTGGATGATGCGGTAGAAAAGGCAAAAATTTGTGCATCACGTATTTTGTTTAGAAATACTTTTGGACTGAGTCTTGAGAAGAGTTTGAGTAAAAGCATTAAAGTACCAAAGAGGTGTAACAGCAGTGCGGCAATCACAACAATCACATACACAGCCAATTGTGTTAAAAGGTCTAGACCTAGTTCTGCAACTGCTTTGGCTAAAAGTGCAAAAACGGCGTAAGGGGCAACAGACATAATGATATTGACCATATGCATCATGGCTTCATTCATAACTTCGATGCCTTCTGCGAGACTTTGTGCCTTCTTACCCACCATAAGTAGAGAAATGCCTAGTAAAATAGAGAAGAAAATAATCTGTAGCATATTGCCTGAAGCAAAGGCATGTATGACATTATCAGGGATGATATTGATGAGTACATCGGAAAGCGCAGGTGCTTCTTTTGCTGTAAAACTTGCTGCTGTAGCAGTAGGTGTTGAAAATAATGGAATGATAAGTGCGGCTAAGCCTATGGCAGTAGCAATAGCAATGGCGGTGGTAAGTATGTAAAGCGCAAAAGACTTTAGCCCAATGCTTCCCAATTTTCTGATATCGCCTATGCCAAGTACACCAGAGATGAGAGAAAAGAAAACAAGGGGAACAACAAGCATCTTTAGTGCGGTAATAAACATTTTTCCTATGAGATAAAACAGCCCCTCCACCACATAGGTGTTGACAAAACTTTCAGGAGAGTTCATGCCTGTTAAATTGATGATTAAGCCGAGGATGATACCTAGGAGCATGGCCCATAATACTTTTACCGTGAGTGACATATCTTTCCCTTATTCGCGTATGGCCATATTATAGCCAAAAGAGATATGAGGAATACCTCAAGTGCTTTTGCTTTTCAGCACGTAGAGAGAGGTTTTTAAGTAAACTTTATACATCATTCAAAAATGAAGGGAAATCATGTTTACTATGGGTAAAATGACTAGGCTGTTAGGGGCTGTTTTTGTGGCGCTTATACTTGTGGCTTGTGGTGAAAAGACAACAGACACAACAGTGACTAAAAAAGAAACGCCTCTCTCTGTCAAGGTACATACCTTAAAAAAAGAGACATATCCGATATGGGGAATATTTACAGGGAAAACACAAGCCGTTGATGAAGTTGTGGTCATTTCACGTGTGAAAGGTGAGCTTACAGAAATTCATTTTAAGCCTGGTGATATAGTAAAAAAAGATCAGCTTCTTTTTACTATAGATAAAAGTGAGTATCAGGCAATCTGGGATCAAAAGAATGCTATTTTAGAAAAAGATAAAGCAAGTTTAGCATTGGCCACCGCAAATGTGAAACGTTACACTCCCTTGGTTAAAGAACAGTTGGCACCAAGAGAAAAACTCGATGAACTCGTTGCCACGAAAAAGCAGCTTGAAGCAACAATACGTTCAGATAAAGCCAATTTGAAAACAGCAAAACTCAATTTAGGCTATACGGATGTAAAAGCAAGTATCTCTGGACAAATAGGTAAAGAACAGGTGCTTATAGGCAATATAGTTGAAGAGGGAACAGAATTAACCACCATTGTACAGTCAGACTATCTCTATGTCAATTTTAATCCGAGTGCCAATGAAGTAGCAATCATACAACAATACAAATCACAAGAATACCCTAAAGTAAAAGTTTTTTTAAAAAACAGTAAAAAACTGAAAATAGAACTCTTGGGGGAGATAGACTTCATTGACAATATCTCCAATTCCTCTACAGGTACAGTTCCTGTAAGAGCTAAGGTTGCCAATCCAAAAAAAGCTATTTTCCCAGGTTCTTTTGTGGAAATAGAAGTACTTATCTCAAACAAACTCTCTATATTAGCCATACATCCCGATCAAGTGTATCAAAATCAACAGGGAGAATACATCTACATAGTCAATAAAGAAAACAAGATTGAGACGAAACAGATCATCCCTGTATTTGCCAACAATGAAATGCTAATACTCCATTACGAAACACATAAAGGTGATAGAATCTTGGTTGGGAATATCCGAGCTGTTTCATCAGGCATGAAAGTCTTACCTGTTGAGGTAGATAACCCAGTAAAACATTCAGAGCAATAGTATGTTTTCAATATTTTTCATCAATCGCCCCATTGTGGCACAGGTCATATCTATCTTTATTGTCATTGTAGGGCTTATTGCACTTAAAATTCTTCCTGTAGCCCAATTTCCACAGATTGTGCCTCCGACCATACAAGTCTCTGCAAACTATACCGGTGGATCAGCTGAAGTCGTCGAAGCATCGGTTACTTCTCCTATTGAAGAGCAACTCAATGGTGTAGAGGGGATGATTTATATGGAGTCTATCTCCTCTTCGGATGGTTCATCAACTATAAAAGTCTATTTTGAATTAGGCTATGATCTTGATATCGCAGCGGTTGACGTACAAAACAGAGTGGCACTGGCTACACCTGTTTTACCTGATACAGTGAAACAAACAGGGGTAAGCACAAGAAAACTCTCTACTTCTATGGTACAAATGTTAACGATTGAATCTAGTGATCCTCAACATGATGCGCTGTATCTTTCAAACTTTGCGAGTCTTAATATACTCGAAGAGTTAAAACGTATTAAAGGTGTGGGTGATGTAAGAAATATGGGAGAACGAAAATACTCCATGCGTATTTGGATCAATCCAAACAAATTATCTGCTTTAAATTTGACTGTTAATGATGTGACACAAGCATTGAAAGAGCAAAATTTACAAATCGCCCTGGGGAAGATAGGTGATACTTCTGTAGCCTCACAAAATAAATTCCAATACACGCTTGTTTCTAAAACGAGACTCAATTCAGTAAAAGATTTTGAAAAAATTGTTATTTTGGAAAATGAAGATGGGTCTAAAGTGCGTATGAAAGATATAGCACGTGTGGAGTTGGGTGCAGAATCTTATATGTGGTCAGCAAACTTAAACAATAAACCCACCGCCCTACTGGGGATTTACCAGCTTCCTGATGCTAACGCCTTGGCTGTGGCACAAAAAGTTGAAGAAAAAATCAATACATTAAAAAAACGTTTTCCCAAAGAGATCACGGTCAAACCTACCTATGATACGACAAAGTTTGTCGAAGTCTCCATTAAAGAAGTGGTCACAACACTTTTTCAAGCACTCGTACTTGTACTCTTGGTCGTCTATTTCTTTTTACAATCTTTTAGAGCAACGATTATTCCAGCGGTTGCCATTCCTGTTTCACTCATAGGTACCTTTGCTATGTTATTGATCGTAGGATTTTCCATCAACACACTGACACTTTTTGGACTCATCCTTGCCATAGGAATTGTTGTGGATGATGCCATTCTTGTTGTGGAAAATGTGGAAGCAAATCTTGAAAAAACCCCAGATATGAGTTTAAAAGAAGCTACTAAAAAAGCCATGAAAGAGATCTTTGCTCCTATTGTTTCAACCACGCTTGTACTCTTGGCTGTATTTATACCTGTAACTTTCATTCCCGGTATCTCCGGGGCACTCTATCAACAGTTTGCCATGACCATTGCCTTTGCTGTAGTCATATCGTCCATTACTGCACTCACCCTTTCTCCTGCGCTTGCTGCTACGGTATTGAGAAGAAGAACAAAAGAGCAGAACATTGTATTTAAAACCTTTGACAAAAGTCTGGAAAGTCTTAAAAGAGGTCATGAAAAACTTTTGCGTGTACTCATCAGATTCTGGTACATCCTTATCATTGTATATATGCTATTTTTAGGAGCAACCTATGGTATTTTTAAACTATTACCCACAGGTTTTTTACCCAATGAAGATCAAGGCACCCTCATCGCCTCAGTCTCTCTCGATCCAGGCACTACCTTACAACTAAGCCAAGAGAATACCCATAAAGTAGTTGAGATCATTAAAAAAACCAATGGTGTTGCAGATGTGATTGCCATTAATGGATACAACATGATAACAGGGGCATTGGATTCATCTACTTCTACCATATTCATTGTCTTGGATGACTGGTCTGAAAGAACATCTGATCTCTTATCTGTCAAAACCATTATGAGCAAGATACAAGAAGAAACAAAAGAACAAGTACTCTCAGCACAAGTCAGGGTATTCACTCCTCCTTCCATACCAGGTCTCTCAGCTGTTGGTGGATTTGAATTTAAACTGCAAAACCTCAATGCAATGCCCTTAAAAGAGTTTGAACAACACTCACGTGAGTTCATCAAAAAACTCAATACGGATGAACGTATCATGATGGCATATACGATGTTTAATGCGAATTATCCTCAACTCTATGTAGATATAGACAGAGATAAAGTCTCTTCATTGGGGTTAAAAATTTCTGATGTTTTTGCTGTGTTACAGACCTATTTGGGTTCTTTTTACATCAATGATTTTAACAAATTTGGAAAAACATATAGAGTATTCATGCAAGCAGATGAAACATTCAGAACCAACAAAAATGATATTTCTGCATTTTTTGTTAAAAATAATAAAGAGGAGATGATACCCCTGAGTACTATTGCAAGTATTAAAAATAGCTCTGGTCCAAATTCCATTACACACTTTAATGCCTATCAGAGCATTGCGGTAAATGGCGTACATAACATAAAAAATGGGTTTTCTTCGGCTGATGCCATTACTGCCATAGAAGAGCTGGCAAAAGAAGTCTTACCTACAAATATAGGCTATGCCTACTCGGGGATTACACTACAGGAAGAAGAGGCAGGAAATGCTGCTACCTTCATTTTTATGCTCTCTTTACTCATGGTCTTTCTTTTCCTCTCCGCCCAATATGAAAGTTGGATGACACCCCTCATCATTATGCTTCCTATCCCTATTGTCATGTTTGCTGCACTGGGTTCCAATATGCTTGCAGGTTTACTCAACGACACTTACACGCAAATTGGATTGGTTCTACTTATAGGTATGTCTTCAAAAAATGCCATTTTGGTTGTAGAGTTTGCAAAAGAGTTACATGACTCTGGGAAAAGCCTTGTAGAGAGTGCTGTCCAAGCCTCTATCTTGCGGCTTCGAGCCATACTTATGACAGCTTTTTCATTTTTGTTGGGTATCTTACCTCTGGTATTTGCTTCAGGTGCAGGCGCAGCCTCGCGACAGTCTTTAGGTACAGCAGTCTTTGGAGGCATGTTGATGTCAACGATTTTAACTTTTTTACTGACTCCTGTACTCTTTGTGGTTTTACAGCGTTTAAAAGAAAGATTTACAAAGGATGAGGTATGAAGTTGAAATATGTATGGCTCTGCGCACTCTGCATGGGCATTTCAGAGGCTAAAACGCAAGTGTTGAAGATAGATGACCTAGTGACGCTCTCTTTACAACACAGTCCAGATATAGACAGTAGACGTCTAGACTTCAAAGGCGCGCAAGAACGTACAAAGTTTGCAGAAGGCTACTACTTACCCCGCTTAGATTTAGATGCAGGTGCAGGACGACAGCATGCTGCATTTCAAGGTCAAGATGCCATTAGTTCAGACATTTTGACAGGAAGTTTAGGGGCTTCACAATTGTTGTATGACTTTGGAAAAACAGCAGGAAATGTGGGAAATGCTTACCAAAACTCTTTGGCGTATGAAGCACAGTTACAGCAAAGTATCTCCGATAAAATTCTTTCGGTTAAAACACTCTATTATGATATTTTGAAGAGTAAAAGTATTATTGATGTACAAGTGAAAAATGTACGTTTACAAAAACAGCAGTTGCACCGTGCAAAAAAATACCTCAAGTCAGGCATAAAGACCATTATTGATGTCTCAGATGCCCAAGTCCAAGTGGCACAAGCAGAGTTAGATTTGAAAAATGCACACTACGACTTAGAGTTGAAACGTGCCTCTTTGGAAGAAGCGTTGGGGTATGTGCCTTATGCAGGAAATTACCGTGTGTATAGTAAAAAACTGCAGATGCAAAACGTGAGCAGACAATTGCCTCGTATTCATACCTCATTACATGCTTTGGAACTTTATGCCTATAAACACCGCTACGTTTTAGCTGCTTCAGAATACACCACAAGAGGCGCAGAGCAGAATGTGGAAGCCTCTCAAGGTGATTATTACCCAAGTCTCTCTCTCAATGGAAGTGTCACCAAACAAAAAGTGGACAGTGGTGTATTGGCATTTAGCCCTGAAGAACAAGGTCAAATCACAGTCAATATGTCGTGGAATCTTTTTTCTGGACATCAAACAGATGCTACGGTGCAAGAGGCAAAAATTGCTGTACTCAAAGCAGCGTCGCAAACACAAAGTGCTACGTTGTCAGTAAAAAAAGAGGTGATTGCGTCACATATTGGACTGCGTCAAGGTTTAGACAATGTCATACTGACAGAAACCATTTCCTCGGCAAGTTTTAAGAAGTTTACACAGGCGCAAAAACGTTATGAAAATGAATTGTCGGATTATGTGGAGTTACAAGATGCGCAACAAGGGTATATCCAGTCTTTGTCAGACTTGGTGAATGCGTATTATGATTATTTTATCGCTATGGCAGACCTTGATCATGCCATAGGAAAATAGAAGAATTTTAGCAAGTCTCTACTTTTGGCACTGCCCTTTTTTGAGACGTGTTTTTATGATGTACGCATCTTTAAACACTTTTCTGTAAGCAGGAAGAAGTTTTTTAAGTATGGTTTTGTCGTTTGTTGGAACGGTATAGGCGTAAGTATATCTACCTTTTTTATAGGTTTTGACTGTGAGTTGGAGTGCCGGTGGGTAAGCGCTAATTGCTTTTGAGAGTTTTTCGGTATTTGAGTATGCAGCCAGTCTTACGGTAAAGTTATTCGCAGCAAAAGTAGCAGAAGCAAGAACGGTGAATGTTAGAAGTGTACGTAACATGGAGAACCTTTTTATAAAAATGCATTTATGAAAATAAATTAAGACATTATAATATAAAAATGTAAGATGAAAATTAAATGATTGTTGAAGATGTTTGTGTTGGTGACCCCAAGGAGACTCGAACTCCTATAACATGGATGAAAACCATGGATCCTAACCGTTAGACGATGGGGCCAACAAAAACAATAACACATTGTACAAGATACAAATGGTGACCCCAAGGAGACTCGAACTCCTATAACATGGATGAAAACCATGGATCCTAACCGTTAGACGATGGGGCCATTTACAACTTGTGGACGGAATTATATAGGCAGAGGGCTTAAATAACTCTTAATTTAGGGTATACTTTAGTAAAAAAAGGGAATTTAGAAATGACGTTAAGAAAAATAGGGTTAATCTTGGGACTATCTCTCATGTTTTGGGGCTGTACAGAGAAAAGCTACGACAAGCAAGAGAGCATTTTACTTGTGTTTAAAACGGCAATTTTTAAACACAATGATTTGGCTTTTTTATACCAAAACCCCGAGAGTATGAAAATTGAAATTTACAGCAATGGTCAAGTGGTAAGTTCCCTAAAACTTGACAATAAAAACATTTGTCTCTCTTTTTTAGAGTGTATGTCTAACAAGGCATTTAACGCAGAAGTACTTTCAAGTGCGTATCCAGAACACTTGCTTATGAATGTTTTACGGGGAAGAACAATTTTTGCAGCTAAAAATTTGCAAAATATACGTAACGGCTTTACACAAAAAATTGTGAAAGAAGGGAAATACGCCATTGATTACCGTGTTTTCAATAATGACATCACTTTCTCTGATAAAATCAATAACATATTAATCAAGGTCAAAAGGTTGGAATAATGTCAAAATTTGTCGGTGCACATGTATCTGCTAGTGGAGGTGTAGACAATGCCCCTCTCAATGCAAAAGCCATTGGAGCAAAAGCCTTTGCTTTGTTTACAAAAAATCAAAGACAATGGGTCGCCAAACCTTTAGAGACAAAAACCATTGATGCGTTTCAGAAAAACCTTGAAGACTCAGGCATCTTGCCTAAACATATTCTCCCGCATGACTCTTACCTCATTAACCTTGGTCATCCTGAAGTAGAAAAGCTTGAAAAATCAAGAGATGCTTTTGTGGATGAACTTGAGCGTTGTCGCATTTTAGGTCTAGACAGACTCAACTTTCACCCTGGTTCTCACCTTGTTAAAATTCCTAAAAAAGATCCTGAGTATTTAGACAAACTTATGCAGGCAGAACTTAATTGTTTGGATGTCATTGCAGAGTCTATGAACCGAGCCATTGACGCCACACAAGATGCCAAAGTAAAACTGGTCATTGAAAATACCGCAGGGCAAGGCTCAAACCTTGGGTATACTTTTGAACA
>WTAE01000209.1 GCA_013139765.1 Sulfurovum sp. | reverse complement strand
CATGAGGAGGTTCTAAAAATCCTAACTCATAGACAAAGTCCATCTTTTGGGAAAGTTTTTTCTGCTCTAAAATATTTTCACCTAACCCCCAAGGGTAAAAAACAAGTCTTCGTTTTGCAGTCACAGATGAATCCAATTGCCTTAACGAGCCAGCAGCTGCATTACGAGGATTGGCAAAAGGCTGTTCCCCCTCTAGTAAACGTTCTTTGTTGATGATTTCAAAGTCATTTTTACGAATGACCACTTCCCCACGTATTTCTATCTGTTCTTTGTAGTCAATACTCAGAGGTACTGAGCGTATGGTACGTACATTATCTGTTACTTCTTCACCTATCACACCATCACCTCTGGTAATAGCACGCACAAGTTTCCCATTTTCATACAGTAAATTCATAGAAGCACCATCAAACTTTGGTTCACAAAAGTAGCTAGTCTCTCCTACATTTTTAACTGTTCTGTCTAACCACTCTTGTACTTCATCCGTAGTAAACACATCTTCCATACTCCACATACGTTTGATGTGTTGTGCTTTAGAAAACTCATCACGCACCACACCACCCACACGCTTAGTAGGTGAATCTTCAACTACCTCATCAGGGTGTGCCGTCTCATAGTTTAAAACTTCATGGTAAAGCTTGTCGTACTCTTCATCTGTGGCAATAGGGTTATCATCTACATAGTAGGCATGTGCCCATTTTTTGAGGGTTTCAGTTTGTTTAAGGTAGTCTGTTTCTGTCATTTTCTATAATTTACTTTCTCTTTTTTACCCAAAAATTTAGGCTGTGTATTGAGGATTGTTACATCTAAAAAGGCTTTTACTCTTGCCAGGTATTCTCTGAAGCGCATTTTCCGTGCTGCTTTGGTACCAGGAATGTCTTTTGCTGCAAAACCTATCACGTTTTCTTGCCCTTTTGCCTGGGTCAAAAAAAGTGCTCTTTCCAGATGGAATTTTTGTGAGATGATTATATACTCTTTGAGGTCAAAGAGTGCTTCTGCTCTGACAATAGAATCTAGCGTTCTAAGTCCTGCGTAGTCTGAGGCAATGTACTTTTCAGGTACTCCCGCTTTCATCAAATCATTTTTCATACGACGAGGTTCATTGTAATATTTACTTCTATTGTCTCCCGAAACAAGTATAGCATCCACTTTACCTGCCTTCCAAAGAGCCACAGCTGCGCGAATGCGATAGACATAAAAGTAATTCTTTTTGCCTTTTGCAATATATTTGGCTGTACCTAAAAGCAGCGCTGCTTTGCGGTGTGGTACTTTCTTTACCTCAGTGTATATCTTTTCTTGTGTCGTATAGTCAATGTAGCGATCAAGTAAATAAATAGCTAACAGTCCTAAAAGAATAAAAAAGAACATCCATTTAATTAGCTGCAGTAAAAAATGCAGGACTCTCATCATTTTAAAGCTTCTTGTATAGCAAACGCTTGCACATGTTCCACCACATCATGACAACGCACAATGTTCGCACCGTTTTCCACAGCTTTCAGATGAATAGCCAATGTCCCTGGTAGTCTCTCTTCAGGTGTGGAAGCAATGATCTTATTTATCATTGACTTTCTACTTGCACCCACCAAGACTTCACAACCAAAGACTTTAAAATGTGCCATGTTTTTGATGAGTATAAGGTTATGTTCTAGTGTTTTTCCAAAACCTAAACCCACATCTAAAACAATGTTTTTTCTGTCCATCCCTAAGCTTTCACACTTAGCGATACGCTCTTCAAAAAATTGGCTGACTTCTACCATGACATCTTCATACACAGGATTCTCTTGCATATTTTGAGGGTTACCTTGCATGTGCATAATGCAGAGTTTAGACGCATATTTCACAGCCAACTTGATGATGCTTTCATCACTAGCACCTGTGATGTCATTGATGAAGGTAAATCCAGACTTCAGGGCGTATTCTACAATCTCAGGGTTATATGAGTCCACAGAAAAAGTCACTTGTTCGTACAATTTCTCGGAAGCTATAGCATCACAAATAGGTTTCATACGTGTAAGTTCATCTTCCATAGACACAAATTCAGCCTTGGGTCGAGAGGAGACTGCGCCAATGTCTATAATATTGGCTCCCTCTTTTATCATCTGTTTTATCTGAAGAATTGCATCTTCATCTTTAAATCTTGAGCCTTCAAAAAAGCTGTCATCATTGGCATTAATCACACCCATAATCTGTAGAGGTTTCTCTTTAACTGATAAAAAGTTTTTGAGTTCAAGAGCCACTTTTTTAAGACCAAAAGGTTGCGCTAACTCTTTACGAGAGAGTGTTTCCATATGTTTACGTGTACCAATAAGTATACAATCATAAGTGGGTTCTTCGCAAAGGATTACTCCAGAAGGTACAGCCAAGTCGGCACCAATGCTTAGCGCATCTTGTTTGAGTATATTTGCAGCGGGTGTTTTTAAATCTTTGATAAAAAAGTAAAGTAGTTCCATCTTTTTTGCCATAATCTCTACACCACCACTCTCTACAGCCAAAGCTTTAAGTGCGGCTTTTTTGTCAGCCATGTTTCCAAGTTGATAGATGTACATGTAATGCCTTTATGGAAATATTTACTATTTTACCGTTTTTTTCTAGCGAGTAGTTTCAAGAGCAGTGTATTAAGCACAAACGTTGGGGGTGAACCCATGTCTAAGGCTTTGATGGTTTGGGCAAAAAGTGTTAAGGTTTTTTCATCTAAGTTAAACTTTTGTGAGTGAATAGCCTCTTTGGCAATGGCTTCGACAATGATTTTCATTTTCTTGCCATCTGTACGTTTATGTGTTTGTATAAACTCATACACCGTGGCCAGTGAAAGTTGTGCCAATACCAAACCTAGTGCTTCTTCCTCTTTGACTTCGTCACGTATGCGTATAGGTAAACGTGAACGTATGGTGTCAAGAATGGTAGCCTTACTTTGGGTAATAAGAATAAAGGTTTTATTTTTGGGTGGCTCTTCAATGACTTTTAAAAGTTTATTTTGGATGAGTGGAGAGAACTCAGTCGCTACCAATACAATGATGGTTTGTGTTTCAGATGCCATGTAAGCTTTTTCTATGACCACCTTAGCATCAGAGACGGTAAAGGTCTCTTTATCTGTCACAATTCTATGTATATGTGAATCCATCATTTCACCCTCAACTTTAGATTGAAGGTTCGCTGCTAAAGTGGGAGAGAGTATTTCTATAATGTGTTCATCTTGACGTAACGATTCAAGCGCTAAAAGGGTGTTTTCAAGCTGTGATGTAATGAGTACCTGAGAGGTGAGTGTCATTGTATCAATCATGAATCTAAATCTATGTCCCCAAAGAGTGCAGCAGAAAGCGTTTTGTCAAAAAGTTTATACATTTGCAAAAGTTTAATGTCTAAAAGTGGGTCAGCCGTACGTAATGCAAAAGCATTGGGTACCTCTTCATCCATTATCCATAAAAAACTGTTGTCACATCTGTACGCAAATTTTGTATACGGGTGATCTCCTTTGCCTATGTACCAAATGTAAAAACCATTCGGGTAAGAGATTTCCAACATATCTTCAAGCATTTGCAAATCTTCAGTACTTTGAAGTTTTGAAAGGTTCGGCATACACTCTTCAAGTTGGTAAAAAGGAAGTAAAGGTCTGTTTTTACGTAAATCATTGACTGCATTTAAAATGTATTTTGCAAACCATTTGTGTGACTCATCGGTCACAACCAACACCGTTTTACCTGCAACACTCTGCTCAACAGCACTTTTAACCAAAGGTGCCCACTCGTAACGGTACTCTTCCATCCATGAAAAAGAGGACTCTTCTTCACGAATCGTTTCAAGTGTCCATTTGAGTAGTTCTTGAATCATTTATCGAGTGCGTAGGCTTCGTGTAAAGTACGAATTGCCAGTTCCCCATACTTCTCATCAATCACCATAGAGACTTTTATCTCTGAAGTTGAAATCATGTTAATGTTAATGTTATTATTTGCCATTGTCGTAAATGCTGTTGCTGCCACACCTGAGTGAGACTTCATCCCTACACCTACCACTGAAACTTTACAAACATGATTGTCAAAGTCCATACCTTCAATGTCATGGTCAAAAGCTGCCATAATTTTTTTGGCATTTTCATGGTCAGATTGAGGTACTGTAAAACCAAGATTGGTTGAACCATCTGTACCCATATTTTGAATGATCATATCGACGTTAATGTTATTCTCTGCCAAGAGTGTGAAAATTTCTGCTGCAATTCCTGGTCTATCGGAAACACCTCTTAGTGTCACCCTTGCTTGGTTTTTATCTAGTACAACACCCGCTACTAATACTTCTTCCATATTGTCACTCTCCTCTGAAATCAGTGTTCCTTCATTGTCTGAGAAACTACTCTTTGCGTAAAGTTTTACGCCTAACTTTTTTGCCAATTCTACTGAACGGTTTTGTAATACTTTTGCCCCAAGGCTTGAAAGCTCTAACATCTCATCATAAGAGATAGTGTCTAACTTCTTTGCATTAGGTTCAATGCGTGGGTCAGTCGTATAAATGCCATCTACATCAGAGTAAATCTCACACTGATCTGCTTTTAAAGCGCCTGCCAATGCCACAGCCGTAAGGTCAGAACCACCACGTCCAAGTGTCGTTACAGAACCTGCTTTGTTCACCCCTTGAAAACCTGCCACGATGACAATTTTGCCCTCACTTATGGCATTGTGCATGCCTGTTGGGTCTATGCTTTCTATACGTGCATAGGTATGCTCATCATCTGTCACAATGCCTGCTTGTCTACCTGACATTGCCACAGCGTCATACCCCTTAGACTGTAAAGCAATAGAGAGTAAAGCCGCGGTCACACGTTCACCCGAACTCAACAACATATCCATTGCTTTTTTAGATGGTGTTTTTGTGAAGTTGTCTGCGTAACCTATGAGTTTGTTGGTTTCACCCGACATTGCTGAGACAACAACCACTACGTCATCGCCTGCATCTCTAACTTTGGCTACACGATTTGCCACATTTTCAATGCGCTCCAAATCACCTACACTGGTACCACCATATTTATGTACTACTAACATCTAAATCAAACCCTCTTTGATAAAATAATCAATCACTCTTCGGTAAACTTTTCGTTTAAAATAAGTCACCCGTTTAAATAACATTTCATAGGCTACAAACTCATACTCCTCAAACTCAGGTATGTCATACGCTTGTAAATCTATTTCTGCACCCTCTTTGAGACGCACAAGAAAATACTTTTGTGTCTGCCCATCATAGGCATATATTTTTTTACTTTTTGTCTTTTTAGGAAAGTCGTAGGAGATCCACTCAGGGAACTCACCCAAGACTTCCACCTTGTCACAGCCTATCTCTTCTAACAGTTCTCGTTTTAAAGCTTCTCTAGGGGTTTCACCGTCATCGATGCCCCCTTGAGGAAATTGCCACGCATTTCGTATATCACTTCTATGTGCAATAAAAAATTCACACGTTTCTGGATATTTGGAAGAGAGTATCACCGCTGCAACATTGGGCCTATAGCTCTTTGTTGTTTGCATTTTTACTCTTTATAAAGTTCATAAACCACGCGTTAACGTGAACATTTTATGAATTAAATTTATTTTTCTGATATTATTTTACCAAAAAAGTAGTTACATCCATCTAAAAAGTACTTGTCAAAGACAAAGCTTTTCTGCGATGAATTGCAAAATTAGCTTTGCTGATTTTTAAGAAGAAGGCCGTTATGCTTGTATACATCCACATCCCGTACTGCGACTCCAAGTGTCACTACTGTTCGTTTAACACGTATGTAGACAAATTTGACACACGTGAAGACTACATGCAGGCACTACACAAACAACTCTCTTTTGAACTTGAACGTTTTGGGGCAAAAGAAAACAGTATTGAAACCTTTTTTATAGGGGGTGGTACACCCTCTACGGTTGATCCTTTACTCTACGCACCCATTTTTGAACTCTTAAAACCTTACTTACAAAAAAATGCAGAAATCACCACAGAAGCTAACCCCAACTCTGCCTCTAAAGAGTGGCTTGAAGGCATGTTTAAACTCGGTGTAAACCGTGTGAGTTTTGGGGTACAAAGTTTTGACAGTGACAAACTCAAAGCCCTCAACCGTGCACACAATCCTGAACAAGCCAAAGAAGCCATTTTACATGCTAAGTCTATTGGTATTGAACACCTCTCTTTAGACCTCATCTACAACTACCAAGGTGACACAAAAGCCTTACTTTTAAACGACATAGAAACTGCCTTTAGCCTTCCCATAGAGCACATTTCAGCCTATGAACTCACCATTGAAGATGGTACAAAGTTTTCAGCCACTCCTGAAGTACGTCAAGAAGATGAAAACCTTGCTTTTTTTGTCAGCGATGAGATAGAAAAACGTGGTTTTAAAGCCTACGAAATCTCAAACTTCGGAACCTACCAAAGTAAACATAACAAAGGCTACTGGGAAATAAAAGACTACATCGGCGCAGGTGCTGGCGCAGTTGGTTTCTTAAAAGACAGACGTTTTTACCCCATCACAGGCATTGAAGCTTACATAGCAAACCCACTACAAATCACTGAAGAAGTACTCACCGAAGATGAGTTACTTACTGAACGTCTTTTTTTAGGTTTACGCTCAGAAATAGGCATTCAAAAAGAGACACTCAGTCAAGAGATGCAAGAAAGAGCCACACTTCTTTGTAAAGAGAAAAAGTTAAGTGAGTCAGACACCCACTACTACAATGACAATTACTTTTTGTCTGATGAGCTTGCGCTGTTTATTTTAGCTTAGCTAAATAGTTAAGGGCTTCTTCCACATCATCTGCAATGACAATGTCTAGCATCATAAGATTATGAGAAAGTCCAAAGTCTTCCATCACTTTTCCATTAGAACAATGTGCCGCTTCGATAGGTAATTGTTCCGCCTCACGTATACGTTCAATCATCTCTCTTCTATCGCTAGCATAGGCATACACTTTTTTACCCAATGCCGTACCATACCCCACTTCATACACCGTACCAGAGTCAGGTTCGAGTCCACGAAAAGGTGCCAAGTTAGCCAAGACAATGTCACACTCTTCTATGAGTTTTATGTTGGCTTCACGAATCTCTTTTGCTATTTCATAGGCTGTGCCATCACAAGCAATTTCATTGTCTAAAGGGAAAAGTCCCATAAAGCCATACTTCTTACATAAAGCTTTAAGTCTTTTGCCTTCTTCAATAGCATTTATTTCAAAGACATCTGGCCCCGCAAGATAAATTTTAAGCATACACACCACCCTATTTTTTGAAAAGTATAACATAAGGCTAATTCTAAATTAGAAAAACAAAGTTTTTAACCAGCATTTAGATTTAGCTTTCGCTTACCCCGTTAATTGGGGCTTTAAATATTTCGGTTAAGGTTGTTTAAAACGAGTTTAAACTTAAATTGCTGTTCTCACCGAAGAATAGTAATTAACATAATGATGATTCTTTGAAAAATGAAAACCTTATAAAGTTATATATTTTATAAGGTTTTCCGGGTTCAAACTATTAAAGCATATATGCCTGGAATACCTAATACCAAGACATAAAGTTTATGACAGCTTCTTTACTCTTTTATCATAAGTTATCAATATTACAACAAGGTTCATCTTCCCCTATATTTAAAAGCTGAAGTTCACAGCAATTGCAGGACTAACTATGACAAGATCCTGAATAAATCCAGTATCACCATAATCATAACTTGTGTGTCTATTTGCTAAGAAAATATTTCTTTAACTGTAGTGGTGTCCTACAGCTCCAAGCACACTTATCATTATTTGTTTCATTTCTTATCATTCAATACTTGTGTCTAAAAATTAATCCATAATTTTTTGGATACTTTTTGGCATGGCTGCTTTTTCACGTTCAAGACGTTTTACAATGTCCAATGTTTCAGATCGTGGATTACTTAAACCTGTGTATGGAATACCATGTGCATTGTCTTTATCCGGGTAGACTTTTTTCATCATTTCATGACGCTCTTTCATTGCGTGGAACTGACCTGAAAAGTGAATTAAAGGCACTAGATGAGGAGCAAGTTCTTTTGGATCTTGGTAAAGATCATAAAATGATTGTGAAATACCTGACTCAGCACCAGCTCCTTGTCCAACCCAGTGGTACTTATAGTGTCCCTTAACGGTAGCTGCTAAAGTATGACCTTGATAAATATGCACATAATCACGGTGAGAATGAGAATCACCTTCTAGTAGTAATTCAGTTTGGTCAACACCATCGATCACACGGTCTGTAGGGATGTATTTAGTTGCTTCACCAATACGAGCAAAGGTAGTAAACAGGTCAGTGACGTGAATAATATCTCCTACCAATTGCTTAGAATCAATCATTCCAGGCCACCATGCAACTGCTGGAACACGAACACCACCTTCTGTATAGTCACCTTTACCTCCACGGTAAAGAAGCTCTGTCATTGCCCAACCCGGAGGAGGGTTATGTGACATAGGTCCGTTATCTGCCATGGCTACCAATAATGTGTTTTCAGCAATACCTAAACCTTTTAACTCTTTCATTAATGTACCAATATATGCATCTAATTTTGCATAGACATTTGCTACTTTACCACCATTAAGGCTTGACTTTTTAGGTTCAGGTGATAAAAAGTTCAACCACATAGGTTGATAGGTGGCAAAGAAAGGTTTTTTATCTTTTGCATTTTTACGAATGAAAGAGAGTAAACGTTTTTCAGATTCGTCGTCAATCTTGTCATAACATTCGTTTGAAGTTCCACAGAACTCTTTACCTTTTTCACCTTTCTTACCATCGATGGTCATGACCCATCCAGTAGGATTTAGCCCTGGTTTATCCATCGTATATGGATCATTTGGGTACATATCGGGATACATTCCCATAATAGCGTTAACAGCATTTGCTTGTGGGTTCCACAAAGAACTAATCTGATTCATAGGTGTGAACAGTGCTTCATCAAAACCTTGATTATGGAGGTATGACTCTTCAATATCACCTAAGTGACCTTTACCATAAAAGGCCGTTGCATATCCTGCTTTGGATAAAACTTCTGCTATAGTCACTTCACTTGCAGCTAAACCAGCCGATTCATGAGGCATACCTACAATACCCATACCATTACGAACAGGCGTACGACCTGTTAGGAAAGCTGCACGTGTCGGAGTACAAGAAGGTTCAGAGTACATACGAGTAAAGTTAATTCCTTCATCTGCCATTTTATTTAAGTTTGGCGTAGAATAACCAAGTTGTTGTTGAATCATTGGATTACCAATAGAACCAACTTGTTGATCATCCCATAAAATATAAATAATATTTGGTCGTGTTCCGTGTTTCTTTTTGAGTGCCGCAAGTTTTTTCTGTATACCTTGGTCAGCTTTGTCCCATTTTTTGCCATTTTGTGACTTTAAAATGTAATATTCTGCATCATGTACAATAGGAGTTTGAGCAAATAATCCTAATGTCGCTACAAGTGTTCCAAGAATAATTTTTTTCATGTTTCTTTCCTTTATAATATATATTCATATTTTAGTATAAAAGATGTATGTGTACTATATGTGTAATTAAGAAGATATGAAAAAATTTTGCTTGATAAAAATAATTCTATATATCACTTTATCAAAACCTTATAATCTAACATATTTTATAACGTTTATCGCTGTAGCGATGTTTAGAGACCACTTTTTTGTAACCTCCCACAGAAAACCTTATAAAATGTACTATATAGGAGGTTTTATAAGGAAAAGCCGGTTGAGTTATTAACATAACATCTTATTCTCGCAAAAATTAATCCGCTAATTTGTCTCATCCATTGACCCAATAATCTTTGTAATACTCAAAAACATAGGTAAAGGTTCCTCTTCTTTTAGTCTTATGAAACCTAAAGTCTCATAAAAAGAGACTGCATCTTTTTCAGCCAAGAGATAAATGCCTGCACAGCCTGCAAGATTGGCAACTTGTACTACTTTCAGCATGGCATCACGGAGCAGTCTTTTTCCAATGCCCTGACCTTGCAACTTTTTACTTACACCCAACATACCCAGTTTTATGACAGGTACAATCGGTGGTAATCCTGAAGGTTTTTGCTCTATTTCAAAAATATCACTTAAAATTGAAAAGGTATCAAGGGTATAAAATCCAACAAAAACATCATCTTCTAAAAGCACATAGGCCTGACTTAAGTACTTTTTAACACGCTTTTTTAAAGACTTTTGCACAAAGTGATTGATCATTTCATGGCTGCAGTCAAAAGTTTTTAAACCTTTATATGAGAAAGAAGTATCAAATTTGACAAGTTTCAACTTAGGCATCAAAACCTTCTAAATTCATGAGTTCTTTGAAAGCCTTAGTAGGTTTTTTAGAAGAGTTGAGTTCATTGTCAAAATTTTTCCACTCTTCTTGTGAAAGGGTTAAAAGATTATCTTCTTTGATAATTTTTTTTGCTCTCTGCGTTGCAGTAGATATGAGAAAACTACTCAGATCCATACCCAAAGAGTTTGCAGCCTCTTGTAGCAAGACTTTTATGTCTTTGGAAGTTTTAAATTCTATACGGGCATCTTTTATATCTATAACTGTTTGCATCAGATTATCCTTATACGGTCATTGTACGTATATTATACTAATATAATAAAAAAATGTCAATCTAACTACTCATCTGATGTTACAAAGGGTTCATACGTAAAAGACTCTGCCCTCTAGATTTTAGAAAAATTTGCTAAAATACAACAATTGATTTAAAAGGGACAACATGTTTGGCATTGGCTTTACCGAGTTACTTCTTATTGCTATTATTGGTATCTTGTTCTTAGGACCAGACAAACTGCCTTCTGCACTTGTAGAGATGGCTAAGTTCATCAAATCTGTGAAAAAAACAGTAGGTGATGCAAAAAGCTCTTTAGAAGAAGAGATGAAAATTGCAGACTTAAAAGAAGAAGCCTTAGGCTATAAAAAACAACTCAACGATGCCACTAACGAGCTCAAAGGCTTTAAAAACCTTAACTTTGATGACTTTGATGATGTGAGTTATGATGATGATATTTCTACAAAATCACCTAAAGAAATTGCCCAAAAACCAGACTCTGTTGAAACACCAACTGGCGTAGAAGAAGCCATTGTTGCCACACAAGTGGAAGCCAAAAATGACACCGTTACCTTTAAAAACAAAACAAAACTCTCTAAAAATGATGAGAAATCGAACAAAGGTGATGCTTAATGTTTGACGAGTTACGACCCCACCTTGTAGAATTACGTAAAAGACTTGGGCTATCTGTTCTTTCCATTTTCATCATGTTTATTTTGGCATTTACTGTACATAAAGTCATACTTGCATGGATCACTGCACCACTCAATACCGCACTTGCACAAGTAGGCTTGGTAGTTGAGTCTAAAAGTCAAACCGAATGGAAGATCCAACAAACAGATGAAAATGGTACTACCCTAGTTTCAAATAAAGAGATGCAAGCACTTAACCCTGCTGCGACACTCTCTGCCCAAACATCTAGTGAAGCAAACAAACTACATACAACACTTAAAGAAGCTTCTACACTTTCAAAAAAACAAGAGAACCCAGAATTGGCAGCATTTCTCCAAGAAGCAAGTCAGTCTGCAAAAGTCATGGCCAAAGCTACAGAGACACTTACAAAACTGCTTTCAGACTTAAACCAATCGGTAGAAAACCTTTCTAAAAAGACCTTTGATGGTATGGTTACCACGCACCAAATTGGTGGGGTATTTTTTGTGGCACTTAAAGTTTCATTTTTTGCAGGGCTTTTAGCAGCACTTCCATTTATACTTTACCAACTCTGGCTTTTTGTAGCCCCTGGACTTTACAGCAATGAAAAGAAGATGGTTTTACCTTTTGTTGTAGGTGGTTCAGTGATGTTCCTAGTGGGTGTACTTTTTGCTTACTATGTGGTCACGCCTTTTGGTTTCCAATTCCTCATTACCTTTGGTTCCTTCCTCTATACCCCTCTCATTAACATCGAGGATTATGTTGGATTCTTTACCAAAATTATGATGGGCTTTGGTATCGCTTTTGAGCTTCCTGTTTTTGCATACTTCTTGGCTTTACTTGGGCTGGTAACAGACAAAACACTCAAAGACTTCTTCCGTTACGCAGTACTTATGATCTTTGTACTGGCAGCCTTACTCACACCTCCAGATGTTCTTACACAACTACTGATGGCAGCACCTCTCATTGTACTGTATGGTGTTTCTATACTCATTGTTAAAATGGTCAATCCTTATGTGGAAGAAGAGGATGAAGAAAATGAAGATGTGCAAGACGATGACAAAGATGCAAACAATGATGAAAGTCAGAGTGAGACAAAATAATGTCAGAAGATTTACTCACCCAAAGTTATGACTACACCCTCCCAGAGGGTTTCATAGCCACGACCCCTGTACAACCAAGAGACCATGCCAAGCTCTTGGTTTATGACAGAAAAACAGACACGATTACCCACACAACGTTTAAACATCTTTTAGACTTCCTGCCTCAAGAGTGTGACGTTTTTCTCAATGACACAAGGGTTATTAAAGCACGCATCTTTGGACAGAAAGAAGCATTTGAAGTGGGAAATGATGGCGTAGCGCAAGGGGGAGGAAAAGTTGAACTTCTTTTTAACAAACCTTTAGACAACACACATTATCTTGTCTATATTCGAGGTAAGGTACAAGTTGGTAGCAAACTTACTTTTGACCAAGACCTTGTGGCAACAGTGACTGCTTTACATGAAGACGGTTCACGTATTGTCTCTTTTGAACAAGCAGGAAAAGCCTTGATTTTTGAAGAACTTGTTTTAGTGCTTGATGAAATTGGGCACTTGCCTTTACCCCCGTATATGCAAAGAGAAGATAAAAAAGAAGATGAGAGAGACTACCAAACCCTTTTTGCTAAAAATGCCGGTGCAGTGGCTGCACCTACAGCCTCTTTACACTTCACCCCAGCACTTTTTGATGCCATGAAAAAAAGACACAAAACACATACCATTACCTTACATGTGGGTGCGGGTACTTTTAAACCTGTGGATGCCACAAACATTTTAGAACACCCGATGCACTCGGAGTATTTTGACATTCCAAAAAGTTCTGCAGAGGTTTTGGAGAGTAAAAAACCCATATTAGCCATTGGAACTACCGTGACACGTACACTCGAATACTACGTACGGACACAAAAAACCCACGGTGAATGTGATCTTTTTTTAAACCCATCTAACCCGCCACAGCGCGTGACACACTTACTTACAAACTTCCATTTACCTAAAAGTACACTCATAATGCTCGTTTCCTCTTTCATTGGAAGAGAAAAAACGTTATACTTATATAAGGAAGCAATAAACAAGGAATATAGATTTTTTTCGTATGGCGATGCTATGCTGATACTCTAAAGGGATTACTACTGTAAAATTCAATAAGGTTTATGATGAAACACACTGCTCACTCTTTACTATTACTTTTTCTTTTTGCGCTATTATTTTCTGCTTGTGCCAGTACAAAACCCTACTCGTATCCTAACTATGACATCATTAAACCTGAGAAAATTTGTAAACCTAACAGAAAAAATATTGAAGCCCTTTTAACTTCATATTTGGGTAAACCCTATGTTTGGGCAGAAGAAGGACCTGACTCTTTTGACTGTTCTGGTTTAACCTACAACATCTATGGATCTATGGGTATTGACATTCCTCGAACAGCCAGTGAACAGGCAAAAATGGGAAGAAGTATTCCTTTTGCTAACTTACATTATGGTGACCTTATTTTCTTTGGTTCTACCAATAAACGCTCTAAACGCATAAACCATGTTGGGATGTATTTGGGTAATGGTTGGTTTGCACATGCAAGTTCTAAGTACAGAAGAGTGACCATTTCTCATTTTGAGAAAGAGCCTAAATATGTGAAACGTATGAAAGTCTGTAAACGTTACCTTTCAAAAGATGAACGTAACAGATACATGAACTGTGATGTGCCTCTGAAAAAAATGGATGTGACAAGTACACGTTACACCACACCATGGAAAACAGGTATGTCTCTGCCTAAAAAAGCAGTGCCTAGTTAAACAATAATAAACATTCAGTTTACTGATAAATAGTTTTATCTATAATAGTGTGATGAAAGCCATCACCTATTCTTCTATAGCCCTATTACTCTTAAGTTTAAACGCTTGTAAGCCTCCACACCACCCTAAAAACCCTAACTATGGCATCTCTAAGCCTAAAGTAAAATACAATCCTTCAAAAGAAAACCTACAAAAGATGGTCACTGACTTACAGGGTTCTCCTTATGTCTGGGCTGAAGAGGGTCCAAACAATTTTGACTGTTCAGGGTTTACCTATTATATGTATGGTTCAATGGGTATAGAGATCCCCAGAGTGGCAAGAGAACAAGCCAAAAAAGGGACACGGATTAAAAGTAATGAATTGGTCTATGGAGATCTTATCTTTTTTGACACAGAGAGACGCCGTCGTGGACGCATTACCCATGTAGGGATGTACTTAGGAGATGGGTGGTTTACCCATGCTAGTACCATAAAGTATGAAATTGTTTACTCTAACCTCAACACTTCACCTTATTACAAACAACGTCTTCGCGTCTGTAGACGGTACCTTCCTCAAAGTCAAAAAGCCTTTCTTGAAAGTACAGCCAAGACAAACATAAAACCATGGAAAGCCTCAAAGGTGCAAATACCTTCTGTTGTGGCCAAAAAACCGAGCATGAAAGAACCGAGCGTCAAACAACAAAATACTAAAAAAGGGAATTTTTATGTGCAAGTGGGGTCTTATTCTGGCAGACCTCATAGTAGTATACTTTACAAAATTTCAGCCAAAGGCTATAGCTACAAAGTGATACAATTTCCGCACAAGGGGAACAAGATATCTAAACTTCTCATAGGACCGTACAGCACCCATGCAAAAGCAGAGAGTGCCTTAGGCACAGTGAAAAAGCAGATACAAAAATCTGCTTTTATTGCTGAGATTCGTTAAATACTCTTAATATACTTAGAGATTGAACGCTTAAGTGTTTGTATCTCAAAGCTGTATTTCTCTTGGTAATTGGCAATAATTTCATACTTTTTATAGAGGAAGAGCTGTAAAATTTCTATCATGAGTGTATGCATGTCTTCTGCGCCAATGGCGCCTGAAAGACCTTTCATATCGATACAAAGCATTTTTATCTGCTCATAACGGTGTTCTTTAATCAGTTTTGCAAAGATATCTTGACTTTCACCATACGCTTCAGAAAACTCTTTAAGTACTTCAAGATACAGTGCTTCATTACCATTGGAACGTCTAATACCCTCTTCAATATTGATACCATCATAAGATTCAATTTCACGTTTTTCAATCTTTCTTGCTGGCACTTCTTTTAGCGGTGCTTCTAAAAGGAACATCGCCATTGCCGTGTAAAGTTTAGCAATATTTAAAGGTTTTGCTAAAAAGGCATTAATACCTGAATGGAACATTTTTTTGATTTCACTGTCAAGTACCAAAGCAGTAA
Source organism: Sulfurovum sp. (assembly GCA_013139765.1). Classification (GTDB taxonomy): domain Bacteria; phylum Campylobacterota; class Campylobacteria; order Campylobacterales; family Sulfurovaceae; genus Sulfurovum. Next base: position 7,943 of record WTAE01000209.1, on the reverse strand, counting down.
AGGCAACTATAGGTAAGTCATCAAACTTAGAGTCTAAACGTATCATCTGTGTGGCTGTGTACCCATCCATGATAGGCATGTTGATATCCATCAGTACAAGGTCAAACTTCCGTTTCTTGTCTTTCACCATATCTACGGCTTCTTGTCCATTGTTCGCAATGCTCAACTTCATAGAAGACAAGTGCAGTAAGTTGGTTAAAACCTTTTGGTTAATCAAATTATCTTCCACAATCAAAATATGTTTACCCGCAAAGTCTTTAAAACTTTCGTGTGTAGTGCCTCGTGTCTCTAAGATATGTGCTTTATGGGTTAAGACACATTTTTCATTTTCATCTTTTCTAGCAGGGTATGCAGCATCTTTTAAATCATATAAATTGACTATCAACTCAAAGATACGTTCTTGGTTTAGTGGTTTGAAGAGGTGGTTATCAATCACATCATCTACAAAACTCTTTTTATCTGCACGAAGTAAAGAGTTTAAAGCAATCACTTTAAACGATTTACCCATTTTTATTTTGCTCAAATACTCCACAAGACGCACGGTAAACAAACTCTCATTTAAGACGATAATATCATAAGGAGTCAAGTTAGGAATGTTCCGTCTGAACTCCTCTTTGGTAATCACAGTTACATCATGTCTAAAGTATCCAAACATTTTTTTAAGTGCAAGTGCCGCATTATAGTTATCATCCACAATAAAGACTTGTTTAGTCGTGAGTACTTTTTTAGGTAAGCGGTACATACGTTTATTTTCTGTGTCAACCACTTTAAGTGGTAAACCTAAGGTAAAAGTACTTCCTTTACCAATGGTACTTTCTACTGAAATCTTACCTTTCATCATCGCAGTAAGCTCAGAAGAGACAAATAGACCCAGACCTACATAAGAACTTTCTTCTTCATTATAGTAAGGTATAAATAGGTTTTCTAATGCTTCAGTTGTAAGTCCTAAACCTGTATCTGTGACCTTAAATTGCATCTCGATATTTTCATCATAGGTTTCAAAAAGTGAGATTTCAAGTTTCACTTCAGAGAGGTTGGCTTGGTCCATTTGGTACTCTAAAATACTCTCTAAGATTTGCCCTAAATGTAAAGAATCCCCTACCAAGTCACGTGGTATGTTCTTATCGATGTCAAAAATGAGTTCCGTAGGACTGCCTGCAAATTTCGAACAAATATTTCCTGACACTTCATTGAGAACGTTGTTGATGTTAAACTCTTCTTCCACAATCTCAACTTTTTGAGATTTAAGTCGTAAGAAGTCAATCAAGTCATTGGTCACATCCAAAAGCCTATTCTCCACATTGGAGAAGTTTTCTTCTGTGTCGTCCATGTTGGTTTTAGAAGGAGGTGTCATTTGGCGCCCTTCTTCAAGGGCTTGTTTGGCAATGCTGTGTATGTTTTCACTCATGGTTGTCAATAAAATGTTTTGGTTTTTTTCCATCTCCATTTGTTTGTCCAGAAGGATTTTATGCATACGTTGCATTTTTCTTGCTTGTTGAGAAGAAACATAGAGTATCCCTAAACCAACAGCTGCCAGTGCCACAATTCCAATCCATAAACCAAAGTTCTCATTATCTACTACTACTTTAGCTTCTAATCCTGTTGTCATGAAAAGTGCTAAAATACTAATGCCTATTATTTTACGTCGCATGGTAATCCCTTATCTTGCATTCCTGTCCCTAGGTAACACATTCTAGCAGAGGATTTTATTTTTTAAACTTATATTCTAAAATAATTTTTAGAAACACCCTTAAATGTGCAGGCCTGACACGCCTAATTTAGCTATAATACACACATGAAATTAGCAAGTATAGATGTAGGACTTAAACGTATTGGTGTGGCACTTTGTCTCGATGGGAACATTGTTCTACCTCAAGATGCCATCCTCCGTAAAAACCGTAACCAAGCTGCAAGAGATGTAAACCTATTTTTAAAAGAGTGGGAGATTGAAAAACTTATTGTGGGGCTACCAAAAGATGCCGCAAGTTCAGAAGAGATGGAAAGACGCATCAAACATTTTGTCTCTTTGCTTGAACTTGAAATCCCTGTGGCTTATCAAGATGAACAAAGTTCAAGCATCGAAGCCAAAGAGCTTACCCAAGGTGTCTTTAGACACAAAAAAGATGGGAAGATAGACTCTATTGCTGCAAAAATCATTTTAGAAAGATTCTTAAGTAGAAAAACCTAGAGTCTCTTTTTAAGCCTTTGTATACGCGCATAGGCATTGTTAATGCTCTGTTTTTTCACTTTTCCAGACTTCACAAGACTCACAATCGTATCAACCAGTACTTTGGTACTTTTCACTTGTCGTGGGTCAAGCTGATTACCTATGAGTAAAATATCATCTCCCGCGTTGATAGCCAGTTGTAAAGTATTTTTTAAACCATATTTTTTAGAGATGGCTCCCATTTGTAAGTCGTCGGTAATCACCACACCTTTATACCCCAACTTCCCACGTAAAAGTTTTGTAATCGTCTTATATGACAAACTCGCAGGATACTTTGCATCAAGGTTTTTGTTAAAGACATGTGCCACCATAACAGTATCGGCTTTATTTTTAAGAAGTCGGTAAGGTTCAAGCTCTACCTCTTTCCAAAGGTTTGTGACATCTACAAAACCTTTGTGCGTGTCACCTACAGAAGAACCATGCCCTGGAAAGTGTTTAATCGAAGTGAGTACACCATTGCTGTGCATAGCGTCTATAAACGTAGAAGCATATTTCGCCACAACTTTAGGGTCTTTTCCAAAAGAGCGTCCTAAGCCATGTATGACATGGTTTTTAGGGTTAATGTCCAAGTCCACTACAGGGGCTAAGTCGTAGTTAATTCCCACAGAGTGAAGCTCAGCAGACATTTTTTTGTACGTGCTTTTTATTTGGCTTTGATTCATTTTTGCGACATCTGAAGCTTTAGGGAACTTTCCATAAAAGCCATATTTACTTTTTAAACGTTGGACTTTCCCACCTTCTTGGTCAACCGCTATCAATAATTTACCATCTGAAGAACAAGCTTGAAGTTCTTTGGTAAGCCTTTTTAATTGGCTTTTTGTGGCAATGTTTTTCGCTTGTGCTTTATTGACAGGATTATAGTCAAAGAGGATGACTGAACCTAAATTGTATGTTTTAATATCTTTACATATTTGAGAATTCTTTGTTGCAGTGGTACCATGGAAACCTACCATAAGCATTTGACCAATCTTTTTTTCTAAACTCAATTCTGCAAACAAAGGTGACAATGCCACAGTCCCTAACACTAACATACGTTTTAACATCCAAGATCCTTGATTTCTAATTTCTAATTTCTAATTTCTAATTTCTAATTTTCATTATACCCGCTATTAGTATTGAGTTAACCTTAGTATTCTATACTTTCTTTACAAGAGCATCAATACTTAGTCTTACCTCTCCTTTTAATGGTAAGCTATTTTGAAAACATTATTTTTCCCTTCCTCCCTCCCCCTTTTTTTCAATTGTATTGATGCTCTTTAATACCTCTTTTGAAAAAAATTGATGCATTACACAATTTTTACATTTACATACTGTATAATACTTGCCATAACAATATAAAAGGGTACAACCATGAACAAACTACTAGCAACACTGCTCATTGCGTCATTCACATTTTTTGTCCAAGCAAAAGAGGAGTCAAAGTTTGATGTCATGTCAATGACTGATATCACAGGTAAAAAGTATGAAGTAAAAGGCACAGAACAAGGTCTCATCATCAAAGGGCTTGAAGGTAAAGTAGTCTTTTTAGAATTCTTTGGCCATGAATGTCCACCTTGTTTGGCTTCAATGCCTCACCTCATTAACTTACAAAAAAAGCACAAAGGCAATTTAGCCATTGTTGCTATAGAAGTACAGGGACTTGAGAATAAAGCCTTGGCTACCTTTGCAAAAGAAAAAGGACTGAACTACACAGTGGTTGCAGAAAACAAAGCTGAAAAACTGGTCAAATACATTCAACAAAGAGCCCAATGGCAAGGAAGCATCCCTTTCTTAGTGGCACTTGACCCACAAGGTGATGTTCAGCATGTGCAAGTTGGAATGCTCCCAGAAGAGTCTCTTGAAGACCTCATAAGCCAACTTAAAAAACTTAAGAAATAAGCACTTAACTCTCTAACCTAACCATACCCTTGTGTATGGTTAGTAAACCTTCTAACTCCGCTTCAAACACTCTCTCTCCAAACTTTTCAACCGCTTCATCAAAAGTAGGTGACGTTTGACAGAAATAAAAGAAATCATCTTTTGTGATATCCTCTTTGACTGCTTGACCAAAACGTGCAGCAAAATGTTCAATATCTAAAATGACTTTTGCTCCAGAATCAAGTAAAAGTTTTTGTGTACCTAAACTTTCATTCATTCTGTGAGGAAGTACCCATATCTCTTTTCCCATCTTTTGTGCAAATGCTACAGAACGCATAGACCCAGAGTCTAAGTCTGCTTCTGCCACTATAAGTATATCACCCAAGGCAACCACTATTTCATTTCTCACCACAAAAGACCAAGCCATGGCTCGAAACCCGTCATTAAATTGACTTAGCATCAAACCATTATCTTCTATGGCACGTATGATGTTTTGATTGATAGCGGGGTAGCGTATGTCCAGGCCATTGGCAACCACTGCAATGGTATTGTCAGCCCCTGCCCCTTCATGGGCTATGGCATCCACACCCATAGCAGCACCACTCACCACACAAACCCCTCGTTTACTCAAAGCTTGTGCAAGTCGGTACGTAGTTTGTTGTGTATAGATAGAAGGCCTACGTGTCCCCACTATAGAGACTTTAGGACGATGCAGTAAAGAGAGCTTTCCCTTGTAAAAAAGTTCAGGTGGATATTTTTTCATTGCATCCAAGGTCCTAACATGTTCGCTGACTAAAGTACTCATCTCAACCCTTTTTGTTTTATGGTAACAGAGAAATGAAATTCTTTTTAAAAATCTTTCAAATTGTCATATTTTTATCCTATTTGCTCGATACACACATCTACACAGACTGAAGCTATACCTTGAAACAAAAAAGGATAAAAATATGAAAAAAATAATGACTATCGCCCTACTCTCATTACTAAACCTACATGCTGTTGATATGCCAAAAGATGACTTGAACGAAAAGCAAGTTGAGTAAACAAAGAGGTTTTATAAAAAACATTTGCAAAAATCTTGCCATTTAACGGCTGCAAATTTTGCACAAATGCATACACAAAAAGAGTGGGAAACAATGGGTAAAAAGAAAATTTTTGTAGAAGAAGTCCTCAAGATTTCTCCAAAAGCATCTACTAAAATTGTTAAAATCCTCACTAAAGAGTATGGCAAAGAACATTTTAATCACCTCAGACGTTTTTCAGTTCAATACGCCAATGACACAGGCAAATACCCACCTTGCTAAAAATGCTTTAGTGTCTATATAGACTATCTATGTAGACCAACTCCACTTCCTTTAAAATCTCTTTTGATGAAGAGAGTGCTTGTAGTGTGACTTTATGGGGATGTCCGATGGCTATGGCATATCCTCTTTTTTTAGCTAGATGTACTGCTTTTCTTAACTGTGAATGTATAGCTTTAATACTGTGTTCATTATCTATAAAAATATCTCGAGCAATGTATCTATCTCCAAATTCAGAAGCAATTTGCGGGACTTTAGTGCTTCCAATGGTACGGCTATCTACAAAAGTAAAATCCTCTTCACGTAAGGCTTCATAAAGTTTGTACATCGCAGTATATGAGTTTGTAAAGACGGAACCTGTGTGGTTATTGACATAATGCACATGAGGGAACAGTTTACGTAACTCTTTGACCCTTTGTACTATTTTGGCTTCTGAGTCAGAGGTAAAAAGTGTTTTATACTGTTTGTTAAACTGTTTAGTACCTGACTGCATGGGCAAGTGAATCATGGCATGTTTTAAACCTTTTGCCAAAGTATGAGACGTCATAGAGAGTTCAGAAGGAGGAAAAATCGCAGGGGTAAGCTTTAACCCTGTGGCTTTCATACCTGCAATTTGTTTAGCCTGTGAAATATCATCAATGATAATCACCAATTTGGGACGATTGACAGGTATGACTTCGTGCGCTAAATGCTTTTTCACTGCTTTAGCGTTTGATCTTTTTATATTAGATTTTTTGCTCTCTTTTACAACAGGACTTTGAATTCTAAGAACTTCATGTACTGTCTCTTTTGGCTGATCTTCTTTTATTTTAGATAAATCTTTTAAAAGGTCTGCACTGGTATAAAGGTTTTTAGCTTTAACATGTGCAGACTGTTTTGTCTTAACATCATTCTGTTTCCCCAAAAAGTACCCAAATGCCACCAACGTAATCATCAAAACTACAGCGAAAACAACAAAAATATTTTTCTTAAATGCAGACTTCTGTTTTTTACGCTTTGTTTTTGCCCTTGGTTTTTTAGTACTTGGCTTTTTATTACTTAGTTTTTTATTGGTTAATTTCTTGGCAGGTGGTTTTTTCTTTAAAGTAGGTTTTGTTTTTTTACCAGGGGATGCCATGACTCTCACTCGTTTTGAATTTTAAAGATTATAACCAATTGTAGGTTTGGCCGTGCCAAACGTCAAAAGGAAATTTGAGTAAATATGAAAATCTGGAATTCTATTTATACACGCCGAGATTTGACGTTTGGTGAAACCAAACCTACGAGAGGTTATATCTTATTGAATTGTCTTAGGTGAAAGTTTAAAAAAGGGGAGTGAAGAAAAAACTACCAACTAACTAAATATTTTTAGTTAGTTTGCAGTAGCTTTGGGTGCTTGGACGAAAGAGGCTACAGATCGTAGCTGACTGAGTCCATCACCTAAAGATGCTGTGAAATAACGAAAAAGATTAGTTAGTATCTTGATCTACGATTTTACCAGCTGAAATCCATGGCATCATTTCTCTAAGAGAGTTACCTGTTTTAGTGATAAGTTTTTCTTTGTCATTCGCTCTTTCAGCGTTCATACGAGGGTAACCTGATTGACCTTCTAAGATGAAATCTTTAGCAAATCTACCATCTTGAATTTCTGTTAAGATGTCTCTCATTGCTTGTTTTGACTCAGCATTGATTACTCTTTTACCAGAAACATAGTCTCCATACTCAGCCGTGTTAGAGATAGAGTATCTCATGTCCGCGATTCCACCTTCAAACATAAGGTCAACAATAAGCTTAAGCTCATGAAGACATTCGAAGTATGCAAGTTCTGGTGCGTAACCCGCTTCTGTAAGTGTTTCAAAACCAGCTTGTACTAGTGACGCTGCACCACCACAAAGTACTGCTTGCTCTCCGAAAAGGTCAGTTTCAGTTTCATCTTTGAAAGTTGTTTCAATAATAGCTGTTCTACCACCACCAATTGCTGATGCGTAAGAAAGTGCTAACTCTTTTGTTGTTCCTGATGGGTTTTGTCCAACAGCAATAAGGTCTGGAATACCACCACCTCTTACAAACTCAGAACGTACAGTATGACCTGGTGCTTTTGGAGCAATCATAGTAACATTGATGTCTTTTCTTGGGTTTACTCTTCCGTAGTGGATGTTAAAACCATGTCCAAATGCAATTGTAGCGCCCTCTTTAAGGTTTGGCTCAATTTGCTCTTCATAAATTTCTTTTTGATTTTCATCAGGAAGAAGGATCATAACTACGTCACCTTTAGCAGATGCTTCAGCTACTGTAAGTGTTTCAAAACCTTTTGCAACAGCTTTGTCCCAAGATGATCCATTTTTTCTAAGACCAATAACTACCTCAACACCAGAATCTCTTAGGTTTTCTGCATGTGCGTGCCCTTGTGAACCGAAACCGATCATTGCTACTGTTTTAGACTTGATGATGTTGATATCACAATCTTTGTCATAATATACATTTAAACTTGACATAATTATCCTTGATAGATTAAAATTTTCGCGATTATACCAAAATTATGCTTATTAATTCAACTTTTATTTCTATCCTTTGCGCAC
>WTAE01000130.1 GCA_013139765.1 Sulfurovum sp. | reverse complement strand
ATTCCTGTGCTTATGCTCATAGACACTCCGGGTGCTTACCCTGGTTTAGGTGCAGAAGAGCGTGGACAGAGTGAAGCTATTGCTAAAAACCTTTTTGAGTTTTCTTCAGTAACTGTACCTATGGTTTCTATCGTGATTGGTGAAGGTGGCTCTGGTGGTGCACTGGCTATTGGTGTAGCAGACAAACTTGCCATGATGCGTTATTCTGTTTTTGCTGTTATTTCACCTGAGGGATGTTCAGCTATTTTGTGGAATGACCCTACAAAAGTAGAAGCAGCAACCAAAGCACTTAAAATCACACCGGATGATTTACTCTCTCATAAATTGATTGATGATGTCTTGGATGAACCACTTATTGGCGCACATAGAGATAAAAATACAGCAGTGGATGTGGTAAAGAAATATTTCTTGGAGACTGTGAAGTCACTAAGAGAATTGACCACAGACGAAATGTTAGATCAACGTTACAAACGCCTTACCGCTGTTGGCGCATATAGTGAATAGAGCGTAAAAGTATGATACACGATATCGCCACATCCCTTGTCTCATTGATTGGAGATATGGGGTATTGGGGTATATTTTTGCTCATGTTCTTAGAGAGTACCTTTTTCCCCTTCCCCAGTGAAATTATTATGATACCTGCAGGCTATTTGGCCCATCAAGGTGAAATGAATATCTATCTCGTCATTTTGGTAGGGATAGTTGGTTCTGTAGCAGGTGCACTGTTTAATTACTATTTGGCTTTATATTTTGGTAGAAGGTTTATTATAAAATACGGAAAATATGTTTTTGTGAAAGAAGAGACACTCTATAAACTAGAAGCCTTTTTTTCTAAACATGGAGAGTTGTCAACCTTTAACGGAAGACTGATCCCTGGTATACGTCAACTCATTTCCCTGCCTGCAGGACTAGCACGTATGAACATTGCTAAGTTTGCTCTGTATTCAGGCTTAGGTGCAGGTATTTGGGTGTTGGTACTTGTGCTTTTAGGCTACCTACTGGGCTCGCATGAAGAACGCATCTCTGAGTACTTACAAATAGCCACTGTTATTACTCTAGTTTCGGTGTGTTTCATTACACTTTTTTACATCATACGAAATAAACGTAAAAAAAAGATTTTAGGCGAATAATAGAGGGGAGAGCTTAAAAGGCCCTCTAATAATACGTGCCCTAAAGTATCCAAGCCATATATTTTTTCTTCTTGATCTTCACTTTTTTGAGAGCATTTAATACTTTATCTGCAACGGTATGATGTAGGGCAATGTAAGATTTTGTCTCTGTGATGTTAATTTTTCCTATCATTGTGTTGTCTATGCCTATCTCTTTACACAATGTTCCCAAGATGTCACCAGCACGGAGTTTAGTTTTTTTGCCACCATGTAAACAAAGGGTGTCATAGTCCGAAATCATTTTAAACTTCGCATCCACTCTTAACTCCTTCATCTGTCCCTTTTTAGCTTTTTTCAACACATAAGAACACTTTTCAGAGTCTTTAGGAGAAAAGAGGGAGATTGCTGTGCCTGTAGCCCCTGCACGTCCTGTCCGTCCAATACGGTGGGTATAGACTTCTTGCTCAAATGGTAAGTCATAGTTAATGACTAAAGAGATATCTTTAATATCTAAACCACGTGAAGCGACATCTGTAGCCACCAAAATTCTTTTTGAACCATTAGAGAAAGCAATGACAGATTCATTTCTATCTCTTTGGTCTAGGTCCCCATGTATATCAATGGTCGCATGTCCACTTTTTAAGAGGCTTTGTGTGAGTGAAATGACTTGGACTTTCGTGTTACAAAATATGAGCAAAGACTCTGGCTTATAGGCTTTAATGAGTGTCTCTAACGTTTTTTCTTTGTCAGAAGTTTCATAAACGATTTCATTTATTTTTGTAGACTCTAGAATGGTGTCTACTTTAATGGTAAGGGGCTGGTTAAGTAGGGCTTTGGCTAATTTTTCTATGTTTTCTGGAAAAGTAGCTGAAAAAAGAAGGGTTTGTTTCCCTCGTGGCATATTGGAACCAATTTTTACAATTTCGTCATAAAAACCCATATCTAACATACGGTCTGCTTCATCGAGTACTAGGGTTTTAATGCTGTCAAGTACTAAAGTCTCTTTGGCCAAGTGATCTTGTATGCGCCCTGGTGTCCCTATGAGTATATGGGCACCTTTTGCTATCGACTCAGCTTGTGCACGTAGAGGAACGCCTCCATACAGTGTCAATATTTTGAGATTGGCTTTGTATGAGGCTACTTTTCTAAGTTCCACTGCAATCTGGTCTGCAAGTTCTCTTGTCGGAGTAATGATGATGGTTTGGGGCTTAAAGTTATTGGTATTGGTAGACATGACTGCGGGGATACCAAAAGCCAAAGTTTTACCCGAACCTGTCTTGGATTGCGCCAAGACATCTCTGCCTTCTAAAATGTCATTAATAGATTTTTCTTGAATTTCAGACATGGTTTTAAACCCATTATCTGTAAGTACTTCAAGTAACTCAGGTGAAATATCTGTGATGGTATTAAATGTTGCCATTATTTGCCTTCTGTTGAGAGTTTTAACATCTCTTTCATGGTTAAATTTTGTTTTTTTGGTTCTTGTGCGTGTAAAGAAGTGAATAGACTAAAAAGTGTGAGTGTAAGGAGTAAGTGTGCTCGCATAAGGTTCCCCTATAATATTTTTCTTATTATAGGGAAAGAAGTTTAATAGTACCGTTAGGCTTGGGAATTTTTAAAATCCATAATCATTTTAAAAGCTTCATCTTTTAAAAGAAGTTTCTCTTTTTTTAGGTTTTCCAAGGTACTTTCAGTCATAGGAGTATCCCCTTGAGTAGCATGTTCAATTTGCTGGTCTAAGTCATTGTGTTGTGCAAAAATATTTGCAAAGTGTGCATTGTCTTGTTTGAGTGTGTGAATTTCTGTTCTGTATTCGTGTAACATATGTCCTTCCTAGTGTTTAGATGCCTAAGCATAACATCTAAAGAAAGGAAAAATCTTGATGCAGATTAAGTCTACTTGATTAAGTACGGTATTCGGCATTAATTTTGACATATTCATAAGAGAGGTCACAGCCATAAGAGATGTAAGATGCTTCACCCAAGCCAAGGTCACAGGTGACTTTAAAACTTTCTTGTTTCATAATGGCATAGGCTTTCTCTTCACGCACTTTGTCTAACTCTCTAAATTCTGAAGAGTAGATAAGTAAATCATCATAATGAATCGTAAGTGTTTCATCATCACAGCTGACACCGGATGCACCAATAGTAGAAGCAATACGCCCCCAGTTAGGGTCTTCCCCAAAGAGAGCTGTCTTAACCAAGAGTGAGTTTGAAAGTGCCATAGAAGCTTTTTTTGCCTCTGCTTCACTTTTTGCACCTTTGACTTCAAAAGCTACCAATTTGTTTGCACCTTCCCCATCTTTGAGTATCATCATGGCCAGTTCAAACATGATGGTATTGAGTGCTTCTTTGAAGGCTTCTTTATGGTAAGCAAGAGAAGTTTTATTGGACATAAGCATGACTGTGTCATTGGTAGAAGTGTCTCCATCTACAGAAATTCGGTTAAAAGATCCTTCACTGGCATCTAAGAGTAAGGTATCCATATCTGCTTTAGGTACATTTGCGTCAGTAATGATAAAACAGAGCATCGTAGCCATGGCAGGGTTTATCATACC
>WTAE01000010.1 GCA_013139765.1 Sulfurovum sp. | reverse complement strand
TCTAAAAGTATGTGTCCACGGCACAAAAGACCTGCAAGTAGACCCTCAACCATTTTTTCTTGTCCCACAAGGACTTTTGAAATTTCTGTTTTTATGTTTTGTACAATTTGACTCAAGTTTGGCTCCTGAATGTTTAATAACAAGAGTTTACTTGGTAGAGGTTAATTGAAGTTTAATCAAAACTTAATGCTTTTGTTTTAAGTACCCCATTGCCACCGTAATAATATCATCATCATCTTTGGAATTTGATTTTAAAACAAGACGCTCTTTCCCCTCTTCTCTAAATTCAATAAAGACTTTTTCACCATAAGATGACACTTTAGAAATACCTTTTTCTCTTGCCAAGACTTTCATGACGATTACATCGATAAATTGTCGCGTGATGGTATCTAGTTTCCCAAATCTATCTGCAATTTCAGACTCTATCTCATACACTTCACCTGTGCTTTCAGCAAGGGAGAGACGTCGGTAAATTTCAAGTCTGAGTCTGTCTTCTTCAATGAGTTCTTCGTTAAGATAAGCATCGATGGAGAGTTTCATGTCGATGTTGTGTGCCACCTCTTTGTCTTGTCCTGAAAGCTCTTTAATAGCATCTTCTAACATACGCAAGTAGAGTGAGTACCCTATCTGTTTAATGTGTCCAGACTGGGCTTCCCCTATGATGTTTCCGCCTCCACGAATTTCAAGGTCATGGAAGGCAAGGACAGCACCAGAACCTAAGTCTGAGTGAGACTCAAGTGCAAGTAGACGGCGTTTTGCATTGGGTGTTAAACGCTCTTTGTCTGTGACCATAAAGTAACAATATCCTTCACGTCCTCCACGTCCAACACGTCCACGCAGTTGATGCAAGTCTGCAATACCAAAATTGTCGCTTCCATCAACTATCATGGTATTGGCATGTGGCATATGAATACCCGACTCAACAATAGAGGTTGAAAGTAGCACATCATACTCACCATTTTCAAAAAGCATCATTTCATCTTCTGTCTCTTTGGCTGAAATTTTAGAGTGTAAAACGGCAATGCGAAGTTTAGGTAGAATTTCTAAGAGCACTTTTTTCTTCGCTTCAATCCCTGCAATAGAGTTAAAGACGTAAAATATTTGTCCCCCTCTACGCATTTCACGTAAAATCGCTTCTTTAATGACTTTGTCGTCATAGGACTTCACAAAGGTTCTGACCCCTTGACGTTCAGTAGGTGGCGTAAGGATTTCAGAAAAGGACTTCACATCTGACATGGCCAAGTTCAATGAACGAGGGATGGGAGTGGCAGACATAGAGAGTAAATGCACATCAATGGCTATCTCTTTGAGTGCTTCTTTCTGTTTCACACCAAACTTATGTTCTTCATCAATGATGACAAGCGCTAAGTTTTTAAACTTCGCTTTGAGCAGAGCATGTGTACCCACAATCACATCAATCGTTCCCTCTTCAAGCCCTCTGAGGGTGAGTGTTTTTTCTTTGGCTGTGGAAAACCTGTCGAGTTTGGCTACTTTAATGCCATGTGTGTCAAAACGCTCTTTTAAAGACTTATAATGCTGAGAAGAGAGCAAAGTTGTCGGTGCAATCATCATGGCTTGGTAGCCATTTTTAACAGAAACAAACATACCATTCATTGCCACTTCTGTTTTACCAAAACCAACATCTGCAGAGAGTAGTCTGTCCATCATTTTTCCAGATGACATATCGTCTAGCATCTCAGTGATGGCACGTTCTTGGTCATCGGTATGCACAAAGCCAGCTTCAGACATAAAAATGGCATGTTCTTCCATATTTTGTTTGAGCTTAATTCCTTTTTTTAAGTGTCGCTGTGCAGAAAGGTTGATAATTTGTGCAGCAATAGCAAAAAGTTTCTCTTTGACTTTGGCTTTGAGTTTTTTAAATGACGCTTTCCCCATACGGTCAAGCACAGGTAGCGCCCCACCCTCAGCCACGTATCGATCTATCACTTCAAGATTTGACATAGGAATGAGCAAGGCATCTTCATTTTGATAATGCATCACCACAAACTCTGAAGTAGCACCTAAAATATCACGTTTTTCAATGCCCTTAAAAATCCCCACCCCGTAATTTTCATGCACCACATAATCACCAGGTTTAAGCTCATCTAGAATGATCGTCGCTTTTTTAACTTTTTTACGTTTTAGCGGTTTATTGAGTGAAAGTATGAGTCTGTCTGCTCCCAATATATTAACAATACCCTCTTGGTAAATAAACTCTATCTTTTCAAAACTCTCTAACTCTGAACCTCTTACAATAGATTCATTTTTAGCAAGAATGGTAATCTGCTTGTCTTTATGTGCAGAGAGTAGTTTGTTATGATTGATGGCTTCAAGGTCACGGTATTTATTACCTTCGGGTATGGCCGAAAGGTCAAAAACATTCCGAGCCAGTGTGGGTTCACCTAATTCATATATTTCATCTAAATCATCAGAAATATCACTGGCCCACACCGCATCAAATTGTTCTAAAGCACTTTCACCCAAGTCATCTAAGTGCCAAAGACCTAAAGAATCTATGTCTTTTACAAAGGTGTCATATTTGCTACGTTCTGTTCTTGCTTTAAGTGCTGTATGTGCTGTTTCATCTAAGGCTAAAAATGCAGGGACGTAACAAAGTTCTTCTAACTCTTCTGCAGAACGTTTCTGTGTATTTGCATCGTAGTACTGTATGCTCTCTACCTCTTCATCAAAGAGTGAGATTCTATACGGTTTCTCTGAATTGGTAGGAAAAATATCTATAATATCCCCACGAAAAGAGACTTCACCTTGGGCAGATGCAATGTCTGTAAAGTGATAACCCCAATGATACAGTTTGTTTTTGAGTGTCGCTAAAGAGAGGCTTTCTCCAAACTCTATACATGCAGCGTCAAAGTATTGTGTTTTTGGAAAAGGTATTAACAGCGTTCTTAACGGAGAGATAAGAACTTTTTTCTTCTCAGAAGCATGATACGAAGAAAGTGTCAGTAAAAAACCTTGTATATCTTCATCATAGGTACGCAGATCTTCACCTAAACTCACACGAATATCAGGTAACACAAACGTATCATAACCCAACAAGTTAGAAACATCACGTATCTGGATGGCTTCTTTGTCATCTTTACAGATGAGCAGTTCTTTAGGGTTAGATTCTTCTAGGTATTGGTAAATATTACTTTGGTACATGTTTTCCTCTTGGTGTGTCTTTCTTTTTGGTCGGCTAAAGCCAACCCTACATACTTTTCGTTCTCTCGTAACGTGGGTTTTCCAACCCACGAACCATTGTTAACAATGGATATTCAATATTTCATATCATTTATACGTGGATTGGAAAACCCACGCTACATGTTCGTTTCAAAAATGCTTCTACAACATAAAATGATCCAAAAACCAAATAGTTCTCATTCTCATCCATTTTATTTTCAAACGTACCATACGGTAACCTCACATTCTCTAAAGCATGTTCAATCTCTTCAAGTGTCGTGGCACGCTGTGATGCAATGGCAATGATTTCTACACGTTTGACTTTAGGTTTAAGTATAGCCAAAACCTCTTCATACTCTTTGTCATCTAAAGAGTTATAAATCAAAACAGTGTCTTCAGACATTGCTTTGACAATGGCTTTTGCAGCCAAAGGGTTATGCCCCACATCAATGCGTATATTTTCTCTTAATGCATAAAAACGACCAAAAAGTTCTACCGATTTTAAATCATTGACATCATACTTAATACCAAGTAACGCTAACGCCTGCATCGCCACAAATGCATTGTCTACCAAATATTCTGGCCAAGCCTTGTCTTTCGTAATCTGTTCTAATCGCGTAGGTCGGGGTGCCCCCACCCCGACATCCAAAGTTTTATATAATGTTGCACCTTTGTCTTTGGCAATTTTTTCTGCCACATCATACACCGCATCATACACTTGAGGCGCTAATAACACTTTCTTCTGAATGCTACGTATTTTTGTAGCGGCTATCTCTTCAATAGTTTCACCCAAAAAAGCTTGATGGTCTATACCAATAGGGGTAATGATAGAGAGTTCTTTGTCACAGACATTTGTCGCATCAAACTCACCACCAAGACCCGCTTCAAGCACCATCAAATCACAATTTTCAAATACCACAAAAGCCAACAGTGTTGTGTATTCAAAATACGAGAGTGCCTCAGACATCTCTTTGCCAAGTACTGCAAAAAGTTTTTGATGTGCTGACTCTAAAACTGGATCAGAAACATCTGCACCATCCAGCCAAATACGTTCATTAAATTTTAAGATATGTGGAGAAGTATAATGACCTACAGACAAGTTCGTATATGCTAAATGTGCAAAGATACGACCTGTTGAACCTTTACCGTTAGTACCTACAATATGTACTGTTTTAGGATGTTTAATATGTGGTTTGAGTATGGCATAAGCGTCATGTACACGCTTATGGTCAATCTCTTTATAGTAGAGGGGTTTCTGATCTAAAAAGTGACTGAGTGTCTCAGACTTCACGACTCAACCTTACTTTGATGCATCCGCATCAACAAGTAGACCTTTAGCTGAGACATATGCCATAAATTCATCTAAGGCTTTTTCTAAACCTTGACGCAACGCTTCTGTACGCAAATAAGAAGAGTTCAAAGAAGAGGCTTGAATGTCGGCTTCAACCACCGTTGAAATCAACTTTGAAAGTTTCCCTTTTTTGGTTTCCATCGTAAAGTTTACACGAATGTTCGCACGGTACCTTGTCACATATCCATCTTCATAGGCCAAAGGTGTGTAAGAGCTTCCAGCATAGGTAATAAATATTTTACTTGTCGCTTCTGCTTTTGAAACCACACGTCCTTTAAAACGTGTATAGACCAAACGGTTCATTTCATCTTTCACAAACGGTGCATTTTCTGGTTCTACGGCATCCACAGAAACTTCCACATAGACTTTGTCTGTAAAAATGTTTTGCACGTACTCTACAGAGGGTTTGTACCCACAAGAGACGAATAACAATGTTATTAGAGTGAATAGTGAATAGTGGCTAGTAAATAGTTTTTTCATTTTATCTCCGTAGGGTCGATTTATCGACCATTTGATATATATACGTGGTCGGTAAACCGACCCTACACCTTTACGCTGGTTTCACCGCTAAGTTTACCAATTTGTTTGGTACCACAATCTCTTTTACAATGCTCATACCCTCAAGCCATTTAGCCCCTGCTTCTTTGGCAGCAGCCAAAATCTCATCATTGCTGGCACTCGGAGACATTTCTACTTCCGTACGTTTTTTACCACCAATCATAACCATATAATTAATACTGTCTTGTACAAATACTTCTTCTTTCACTTCTAACACTGCCCCAAGGTTTTCTCTCTCAAACAACATTTGAGAAAGTTCAGTGGTTACATGAGGGATGATAGGTTCTAAGAGATTTAACATAATGTACATTCCCTCAGTCCACACCTCAGCAGAGTCTTGTTTATCTAGTGCATTTAAGGCTTCCATACATGCAGCAATGAGTGTGTTAAACGCAAATGTTTTTTCATACACATCTGAAGACTTTTGTAATGCTTCATAGACTTTCACACGTGCAAGTTTTGACTCTTTACTTAAAGTACTTTGGTCAATATTTGGCAAAGTTTTGCCAGAGACTTTCGTGTTTCTGTCATACAACTTTTTAATAAATCTAAACGCACCTTCAACTGCAGAATCATTCCATTCAAGTTCCTTAGCAGGAGGCGCAGCAAAAAGTGTAAAGAGTCTAGCCGTGTCAGCACCATACTTTTCAATAAGTGCATCAGGGTCTACAGTGTTCCCTTTAGACTTAGACATCTTCGTGCCATCCATGAGTACCATCCCCTGCGTCAACAAGTTTTCAAAAGGCTCATCAATGTCATGGTAGCCAAGGTCACGTAAAACTTTTGTAAAGAAACGTGCATACAAAAGGTGAAGAATGGCATGTTCAATTCCACCAATGTACTGGTCAACCCCCAACCAATAGTTTGCATCTTCTTTGTCAATACCTGTTTCATTCCACTTTTTAGGATTCGTCGCATAACGGAATTGATACCAGCTTGATTGTACAAAAGTATCTAAAGTATCTGTTTCACGTTTGGCATCTTTCCCACACTTTGGACAAGCACAGTGTGACCATGTTGGGTGGTTCTCAAGGGGGTTCCCTTCTCCTGTAATCTCAACATCTTCAGGTAAAGCTATAGGTAAATTTTCTATCTTCTCTGGTACAAGACCACAGTCATCACAATGTACAAAAGGAATTGGTGCACCCCAGTAACGCTGACGGCTTATTCCCCAGTTTCTAAGCTTGTAATTGGTAGTACCCTTACCTACTTCTTTCGCCTCAAACATTGTAATAATTTCTTTTTTTGCATCGGTATTTTTAAGTCCAGTAAAGGTATCTGAGTTTTCTAAAGCACCTTCTAAAGTGTAAGGAAGTTCTTCCCCACCCGCAATCACTCTTTTTATAGCTAAGTCATATTTTGTAGCAAATTCAAAGTCTCTCTCATCATGTGCAGGCACTGACATTACAGCTCCACCACCGTAAGATGCCAAGACAAAGTTTGCAGTCCATACTGGTATCTCTTCACCGGTAAGAGGGTGTATCACAGTAAGACCTAGGTCATAACCCACTTTACCTTCTTTTGCACGTTCAATTTCAGTCATGTTTGTGATGGTAACAATTTCCTCAGCGACATCTGCATCTAACAAGTCATTTTTTAAAAGATATTTTGTAATAGGATGTTCCGCTGCTAGGGCAGAATATGTCACCCCATAAATCGTATCTGGACGTGTGGTAAACACCGTGTACTTTTCAAAGTTCCCACCCAATTTCACTTTAGATGCCTCAGAGAGTTCAAAGTCAAACTCAAGCCCTTGAGATTTCCCTATCCAATTTTCTTGCATGGTAATCACTTGGCTTGGCCACTTATCTTCAAGCAACTTCAAGTCATCAAGCAACTCATCTCCGTACTTAATAATGTCAAGGTAATACCCTGGCATCTCTTTAAGCTCTACAGGGTTGTCACAACGCCAACAGCAGCCCTCTTCTACTTGCTCATTTGCAAGTACCGTATGACAATCTTCACACCAGTTGACAGTAGTAGATTCACGGTAAAGCAACTTCTCTTCAAACATTTTAATGATGAACTCTTGTTCCCACTTTGTGTAAAGTTCATCACAAGTAGCAAATTCACGTGTTTTTGAAAATGAAAGCCCAAGTGTGTTGAGTTCTTTTCTCATGTAATCAATGTTTGAGTACGTCCAGTCTTTAGGGTGACGACCGTGTTTAATAGCAGCATTCTCAGCAGGCATACCAAAAGCATCCCAACCAATAGGATGTAACACATTAAAATCTTGTTTTCTGTAATAACGCGCAAATGCATCACCAATGGCATAGTTTCTAACATGTCCCATGTGTAAACGACCACTTGGGAAAGGGAACATCGAAAGGATATATTTCTTTTTTCTTGTTAACGCATCATCAGGCTCAAAAGCCTTCTCATCATCCCATTTTTTTTGCCATTTGGCTTCAATCTCATTTGGATTGTAACTCATAAATTCTCGCTTGTAATTAGATATTTTATAGTGTAAGGATTATATCGAATCTGCGGTTAGATGCTTCTGTAGGGTATCCAAGACAAACACTAGCTTATTATTTTGTAGCCTGTACTGACTTTACGTAATTTTCCCTCTTTGACAAGTTTGCGTATATTTCGTGAAAATGTTTCAGGTACCATACTCAAAATTGAAGCTATTTCATACTGTTTTAAATCCAAACTAAGTGCTGGGTTTTTTTCGTAAAAATGTAGTATTTTTTCTGCTGAAGTTGAGGCAATATTAAAATGAATATTTTGTTGTAATAACTCTACTTTTTTTAAGAGTGATTGGATAATTCCATGGGAAATATTGGGGTGGGTGATAAAGAGTTTTTCAAAGGCCACAAGGTCCATTTTAAGAATGGCACCATCAGATTGGAATGTGGCACTTGAGGGTAAAGGCGTATGTCGTAGTGTTGCTGCTTCTGCAAGCAAGGCATAACGGTTAAAATACCCTATGACAATTTCATTGCCTTTGCTATCATGCTTAAAGACACTCACTACCCCATCAATGAGAAGCATAAGTGACGTACTCACCTCACCTTCTAAAAAAAGTGTCGTACCTTCATCGTACTGAGAAATATGAGAAATTTTCTCTAGGGCTTTAAGTTCTGTGTCATCTAAAGAAGAGAACATTTCTACTTCTTTAAGGATGGTATTAATCTGTTTATTTTGCATCGCGTACTATAGCATTATTTTTCATTTTCTCCCAAGAGATAGACTTGTCTTTTTCAACCCAACATCACATTTATTTGATTCTTCCATTCACTGTTTAAGTACGCAGATTCACCTTCTTGTAAATCAGCATTTTCTTGATTTAAAGAGGGTTTTACACTGCTATGCAATTTTTGTTTTTCACAAACATCGCTGCCATGCATGGCTTGACAAACAGCATCTGAAAGATTCACGTCTTTAGAAATTTTTATCACAATTTCATCATTTTTCATTCATAACCTTCTTAATCCCTAACAATAAAAATGATTTAAATCCCAGTATCACAGAGTCTCAAATCACCTGAAACAAATCCACGTTTAAACCAACGCACACGTTGTTCTGAAGATCCATGTGTAAACCCATCCGGTCGTACTCTCTGTCCTGCTTGTTTTTGCAAAGTATCATCCCCAATGGCAGAAGCGGCATTGAGTGCTTCTTCAATGTCTCCAGGTTCCAACATTTTAAATTTCTTTTGTGCATGATGTGCCCAAGCACCCGCATAACAGTCTGCTTGAAGTTCGACTTTCACTTGTAAGGCATTAGACCTTGTCCCCTGTCCACCCCAACGTTGCTTGGCTCTTTGCACTTTGTCAAGTGTGCCTTCTAAGTCTTGAATGTGGTGTCCAATTTCATGGGCTAAAACATAGGCTTGTGCAAAATCACCTGGAGCATTATGTCTGTTAGCCAACTCATCAAAAAAGCCCAAATCCAAATAAACTTTTTTGTCTGTAGGACAATAAAAAGGTCCCATTTGCGACTGAGCTGCCCCACAACCACTGCTTGTAGCACCTCTATAAAGAACCATCGTCGGTTTTGTATATCCAGAGCCTAGTGTCTCAGTCCATATATCTTCTGTACTTTTTAAAATCTTGGAAATAAAAACTTTACGCTTTTCATCTTCTACTTTTTCTTCTTGCGTCACAGGGCCTGAAGAAGTAGACCCTCCCATACCAATAAGCGCAAGAGGATTGTAGCCCATCATATATGCCGCTACCACGCCACCTATAATGACTAAACCAAATTTAGAACGTAAAAGTGGTTTGACCAAAGGCCATAAAAACATCATGGTTTTCATCGATGGCATACCACCACCTTTACCTGTACTCGCCCGTCTGTCGTCTACATTCCTACTTTCTTCTTCATTATCCATATGCATCTGAAATCCTTTTTACAAAGTTTACATAAGTTCTATTTATACGATTATACCAACCAAAAGTAAAATTTTACTACAATGTTAACAATCAAAAATAAGGAGTTTCTGTTGTCATTAGCCTTAGCAAGAAAATATCGACCTGCCACCTTTGATGACCTCATTGGTCAAGAAGCAGTCTCTCAAACCTTATCACTTGCACTTGAAGGCAACAGACTCTCTCATGCTTACCTTTTTTCAGGCTTACGTGGTTCAGGAAAAACGTCTACAGCACGTATTTTTGCTAAAGCATTACTCTGTGAAAAAGGTGCTACTTCTCACCCTTGTGGTACTTGTAGCCACTGTACCATGTCTTCTGAGAATTCTCACATGGACATCATTGAGATGGATGCCGCGTCTAACCGTGGTATTGATGACATCAAAGACTTGATTGAACACACCAAATACAAACCCTCTTCTGCACGTTATAAAATCTTTATCATCGATGAAGTACATATGCTGACCAATCAAGCATTTAATGCCCTCTTAAAAACCCTTGAAGAACCACCAGACTTTGTAAAGTTCATCTTGGCAACCACAGACCCACTTAAACTGCCGGCCACTATCCTTTCACGTACCCAGCACTTTAGGTTTAAAAAGATTCCACAAAACCTTGTACTTAAACATTTAGAACATATTTTAACCCTTGAAAATGTTGGTTATGAAACAGATGCCCTTGACATCATTGCACGTTCAGGGGCTGGTTCACTTAGAGATTCACTCACCCTCACCGACCAAGCCATCGTCTACTCTAAAAACTTTGTAGATGTGGCAACTGTTACGGGCATGTTAGGCATTATTGAACCTAGTCACTTAGAGCAACTGTTGGCAGACGTTATGGCAAAAGACACAGGAAAAATCTTAGCCTTCATTAACATGGCACGTGACTACGAAGCAGAGATGATACTGGATGAACTCACCCTCTACCTCAAAGAGTTACTGCTTGGAGGAAATGGTAAATTTTCTGCCATGATCATAGAGCGTTTCTTTAGAGTGATTGCGGATTCAAAATCTCTTTTAGCTCTAGGTACAGACGGTGAATTTGTACTCTCACTGGCCCTCTTTAAAATGATGGAAAGTTTAGAAATCAAAGACATAGACACCATGATACGTGGTCTTGAAAATGAACTCAAAGGGGTAGAAGTTTCTGAAATTATGGTCTCTTCTCCTGTGGCAGATGTCTCGGCACCTCCTAAAGTCATTACCCTTACACAAGAAGAAGTACTCGGAGAGGAAAGTCCTCAAGAGCCCAAACCTCGCGTAGAAGATGTGCAAGTACCTAAACAAGAAACGGTACAAAATGTCACTGAACCAGAAGTAAAACCAGCACCTGAACCTGAGATAAATAACACAGCTAAAGTTCAGCAACAAGTACCGATGAATGTCAATGAAGAAGTACAAGTTGAACTTATTGTAGAAGAAGTTTCAGAACCTTTAGCAGCAACAGCGCCTGTAAAAGTAGAAGAAAAAGCAGCTGAAAAAACAGAGACTGTACAGCCAAGTCTCCACAGTGATAAGTTCCAAGCGCTTGTTAAAAAGATCTATGACAGAGACTATGAATTAGGCACATGTTTTGAACGTAACATTGCTTTTGAAAGTTTTGAAGACAACAAACTCACTTGGGGTTCCATGGCTGAGGGAGATGACAAAAAATCTCTCATCACCCACTGGGGTCTCATCAATATGTTTGTCAAAGACATCTTTGGCTTTGAAACAAAAATTGTCAACATCGCTAAAAAAAAAGTAGTTAACACTGCAACAAACCCTCTAAGCGAAACGACAAAAAGTGCTGAACCTGTACAAGCCCCACATGCTGATGCAGATGTAGGTTCCATGATAGAAGAGATAGAAATGAAAAGCTCATGTATCTCTCCTGAAGCCGGAAACACCGAAGCAGCCAAAGAGAAAGACCCCTCAACCCTACTCCAAGAACCCATGATCAAAGAAGCCATCGCCCTGTTTAACCCCAAAAAAGTACGTATAAAAAAGAATGTTTAAAATAAAAAGGGAAGTTTAAAGTCGCGGCAGTGGTTGCGCTTTTTTCTTTTTTGGGTACTTCTTTCTCTTTTGTCGCAGTACAAAAAAGAAAAAAGTAACAGAGAGAAACACCACTACAGTGCATAAACAGGGAAAGTTACAAAACCAACAAACGTCAAAAAATAAAAATCAATCAATCCAAGCTTGAGTAACAATCTTCGGCTTATCATCATAAATCTTAATCTTCTCAGCCCCTACACAGCGACCTTCATCATCCAGTTCAAACACTAGCATTTGAAAAATCGCTTTACACTCTTCTTTAATGTCATAATGCCCACTCAAAGAAGTTAAAAATCGTCGCATAGGAATGACATCATCCATACCAATCACACCATCTCTACAGCCCGTAAGCCCTACATCTGTGACATAACAACAACCATCCACTACTTGTAGGTCATCTGTTGCCACATGGGTATGTGTACCGAGTATGGCAGAGAGGTCTTTTTTTAACATTTGACGTAAAGCATTTTTCTCAGAAGTCGCTTCTGCATGGATATCTAAAATGATGTGTTTAAAGCCTCTAGCCTTTAAATCTGCCACCACTTCTACTATCATCGTAAAAGGATTGTCTACCATAGGCATGGTGTAATGCCCCATAAGGTTTAAAATTGCCACATCTTTTCCAAGAATTTTTGTTTCAAAAACACCTTTACCTGCGGTCTCTTTTGGGTAATTCATTGGGCGAATCAAAGGGTAAGAATCATACATTTCAAGGATCTCTTTTTTGTCAAAAGAGTGGTTCCCACCCGTCATCATATCGACCCCGTAGCCAAGTAATTCGATACAGTTTTTTTCGGTGAGTCCAAAGCCATGAGAAGCATTTTCGTAATTGGCAATGGTAAAGTCAATGAAGTGTTCTTGCTGTAGTCTTTTAAGGTGTCGTTTGAGCATCAAACGACCAGGTTTACCAACTATATCGCCGATAAATGCTATTTTCAACTGTGCCTACTTACTTTTTCCAGCAAAAGGAAGTAAAGCAGAAGCCCATGTTAAACCACCACCAAAGGTGTCAAGTAACATCAACTCACCACTTTGAAGTCTACCAGACTCCCAAATGTCATTAATCGCCATAGGAATGGAAGCAGCCGAAGTGTTTCCATATTTCCCTACAGTGAGTACCACTTGTTCTTCTTTCATCTTCAAGGCATCCCCTACCGCTTTAATAATACGGTAGTTGGCCTGATGCGGAATGAAGTGAGGAATATCCTCGGTGTTAATCTCATTTTTAGCCAAGATCTCTTTCACATCTTTCGTTAAGGTTCTCACGGCTAGTTTAAAGGTTTCGTTCCCTTTCATCTGCACGTATTGTAGTCCCTCATCAATCACTTTTTGACTCACAGGATTCACTGTTCCTGGTGCCGGTGTCATAAGGAAATCTGCGTACGCTCCATCTGCTGAAGCATGAAGGTCAATGATTCCTTCTTCTTTTTTGTCCGTAGCAGAAATCATCGCTGCCCCTGCACCATCTCCAAACAAAATACATGTTGTTCTGTCTGTATAGTCTACAATTGAAGAGAACTTCTCAGCTCCAATAATAAGCACATTCTTTTTCATCCCAGACTCAATAAATGCCTTGGCTATAGAAAGTACATAAACAAAGCCAGAACATGCTGCTGAAATGTCAAAAGCTTGTACATTATTAATGCCAAGTTTATCAGAAATGATACACGCCGTAGAAGGCATATTAAAGTAGTCTGGTGTCACAGTCGCACAAATGACTAAGTCTATATCTTCTTTAGCAATCCCAGAACGTTCAATGGCAAGTTCTGCAGCTTTAGCACCCATATCAGAGGTGACTTCATCTTTAGCTGCGATATGACGCTCAGAAATCCCTGTACGTTTAAGTATCCACTCATCAGTAGTATCTACCATCTTCTCAAGATCTGCATTACTCAAAATCTTCTCTGGTACATACGCACCTATAGATCGAAATGAAGCATAAATTTGTGACATAGTCATCCTTAACATAGGGAAATCCCCTACGTGATTATTAGTCAGTTATTTTACCATAAATATCACTAATGAGTTCTTTATTATACGAGTCTTCCGCTTATTGGCTTATTTTTCTATATCGTGATTGGGGTATACTATAGGATTGAAGTACATAAAGGAAGAAATCATGAATAAAAATGAAAAACTTGAGCATTATTATGCCCGATGTGATTTTGAATCTCTAAAAGGACATCTTAAAGACCTTTTGGAAAAAGCAAAAGAAGAGATAGCAGAGATTGACGTCAATGATATTGATCTAGAAAAGATGGTTTTAATCGATGTACGCGAGGCAGATGAATTTGCATCTGGCACCATCCCTGCAAAAAATGTTTTTACCATACCAAGAGGAAAACTAGAATTTGCTGTAGATGACAAACTGGTAGATGTAAGCGACCATCAAGTTGTATGCTACTGTCTAAAAGGTGCCAGAGGACTACTAGGTGCAAAGACCCTAAAAGATCTTGGTTTTACAAATGTAGTAAATTTAAAAGGCGGTATTGAAAGCTGGGTTCAATCTAGAAGATCCATTAAAAACTACCTAGGTAATTTTAAACTAGAAGTCTAATTGGAAAAGAAAGAGGTGTCAGATAACAATGACAAGTCATTTTTGTTCTACCCTCTTTAAAACTTCCACTGGCACCCTCTTCTCTTTC
>WTAE01000238.1 GCA_013139765.1 Sulfurovum sp. | reverse complement strand
CCTTCTTTCCTAATTCCATTTTGAATTT
This sequence comes from Sulfurovum sp., assembly GCA_013139765.1. Taxonomy (GTDB): domain Bacteria; phylum Campylobacterota; class Campylobacteria; order Campylobacterales; family Sulfurovaceae; genus Sulfurovum. The sequence goes on along the minus strand of WTAE01000238.1, from coordinate 6,609 downwards.
TAGGGAGAATTTTCGCTGTATTTCTCTTCTTGTGATGTATATAACATTGTCCAATATTTTTACCACTTTTACACTCTATTACAATTGTATACCATTGATTTTCTGTCTTCTTATTTGGAATTAAAAATTTATGTTTATTTAGTTGTAAAACTTCTTTATTATTCATATATTAGTTAATCTTGTATTGTTGACTACATATTTTTGTATTCCATCTTCTTTCTTGTCCAATGTATTCGCTTAAACATAATCTTATACCGTAAATATGACCTTTGTTTGACTTTCTCGTAAGAGTACCTCTATTAATCGTTGCTTCAATAAAATTCTTATCTTCTTTTACATCAAGTTCTATACTTCCTACTATACTAAAACGACTATTTTCATTTTGAAGGATTATTTTTTCTGCGTTTAGTATCCCTATACAAAATATTACACATAGAATTATTCTCTTCACTCTTGTCTCCTGATTTACATTATTTTATTTCTTCAAAAAATTTATATATTCTTTTTACTCACATGCTTATAATTAAATAAGTGTAGCATCAATAATGTAATATCTATGTCATATTGCAAATTAAATATTTTTAAGAGACTCGAACTCGCAGAGTAAATCAAGGAAAGCCCTATATACGGGCATTTATAATTTAAATAGTTAGCTGTTGGCATACAATTAACGTACAATTTTGGCAGACTTGCCTTGTAATAAAAAATCAAAAAGAGTGACTTCTTAAATAATAAAATTTAGAATTTATGATATCCTATAAATACTAAAGTAAAATGGACAGAGGTGTAATATGTCATTTAATTTTGAACTTACAGATTTAGGATTAGACAGAGCGTTTAAAAGAGCACAAAATATAATTGACGAGGTAAGAGATTCACTGAAAGATGCTTCTGATCGTATGCCTGATTCACTGAAAGTCTATAATAGATATTATGATGGAATGCCGATAACAGCCAAACAGTATGTAGAAAATGCAGATATCAGAGATGAAGTGGAACATACAGTATTAATGATACTTGCAACTAAATGGCAAATAGATAGAATTTTTGATATAGATATAGAAGACAAAGATGCAGCCAAAGTTACCAATCCATTATTCTATGACAATGAGTTAGAAGAAGAACTTGAAAAGAGGGTAGAACACTATCAAACAACACTCCATGCAATAAGAACAGCTTACTCTATAACGGAAGCAAAGCTCAAGGCGACTATGATGACACTCGAAGCATTGGATGCAGAGATACCAAAAGTATTGAAAATTACTATATATGTGCGAGAGAACTATGCAAAGAACCAACTCAGAAAAGCCTTGACTGATGCAGTAAAGACTATTTTCCCATCAATCGAGAATAAAAAAATACTAGACCAAATAGCAGCCCAAGCCATGTAGCTGGGCTTCTCTCATAAAAATATCCAAAACTCATACTTTTGCCTCGTTCCCACGTTGCACGTGGGAATGCATATTTACATTTAAGATTTTATGACAATTTGTACCCCAAGGGCACTTCTTCCTTTGGTCAGGGCGCATATTTTTACACATCCACATTTCATCACTTGTACTGTACTCAACTGGATACCTCTGTTTACAAGGAAAGAGAGTGTAGAGATACTCCTTGAAAGCTTTAGACATCTACAAAAAACAGACCATTTCAAACTTTATGCCTACGTGATACTTGAAAACCACTTACACATAGTAGCAAGTAGTAATGACATAGGACAAAGCATGGCTAAGTTTAAGAGACATACAGCAAGAGCTTTGATAAAACTACTACAAAAAGAAAATGTAAAGACAATACTGGATCAGCTCATCTTTTACAAAAAAGCTCACAAAACAGATAGAGAAATTAAGGGGACAGGCTACTTTTATTTCCTTGTTGTCTGTCATACTGCTATACTACACAATAACAAAAGGAAGTGAGTAATGGAAAAAGATGTACAAAAGTAACTATTTCCATTATTTTAAAAAATCTTGAAAAGGAAAAGCAAAATATGACAGTTTTTTCAGATGAGATAAAATCTTTTATTGAGACCACTCCTTGAGTATTTGCCAAAACATATGCTAAGATATGGCCACATGAGTATATTGTTCAAGAAAAAGTGGACAATGCTTTATTTTTAAAGTTAGCACATCATATTGATACTTTTGGTTATGAAGAATACTTTTATAAAAAGAAAATGACTTATTTTGATTATGATGGTCATGTATACTGGCATATAGAGAATATTATCAACAGATATGTAGCCTCTGAAACCTATTGGCAAAGAAAGAAAGAGGGCAGATTACCAGTATGATAACAAAAAGCCATACCCATATTAAATATCAAGATCTTTTCTTATTTTTATTATCATAGAATATCTCTAAAGAAAGATACAGGATATTATTTTGGCTAGCAATTACGACGATTCATCAATTACATCTATATTGAAGTATGCACAAACGTTCAAAGATAAAACTTTACGGGATATTATGTCCCATGAAGTTGCTGAAACTGTATCTGATATCAATTTAGAATATGGAACTCGCAGAAAAGGAAACTTTGGGAACCTAGTAGAAGAATATGTTTTTGGGTATTCTCCAAACAATGATAGTCAAGCAGACTTTCACAAGGTTGGACTAGAGCTGAAAACAACTCCCCTAAAAAAACTGAAAAGTGGCAAACTTGTCTCAAAAGAACGTCTTGTTTTTTCAATGATCGACTATATGAACATTATCAATGAAACATGGGAAGAAAGTTCTTTTTTAACAAAAAACAAATTACTATTGTTATTATTTTATCTTTATGAAAAAAATTTAGACACCTTAGATTATAAATTTAAAATAATTCAGATACTTGATCTACTTTCAGATGTCTCTGACGCAGATATTTTACAAATAAAAAAAGATTGGGAAACTATTGTCAACAAAATAAAAAAAGGTGATGCTCATCTACTCTCCGAGGCAGATACTTTATATCTTGGTGCAGCCACTAAAGCTAGTAATTCTTCCGTTAGACGACAACAGCCCAATAATGATGAGCTGGCAAAACCTCGTGCTTTTTCACTAAAACAAACATACCTGAACTCTATTGTTCAAACCTATCTAGGAAAAGAAGATAAAACTTTGTTTTCTTTAACTGACGATAAGTCACTTCCCCCTACTATTGAAGAAAATATACAAAGTCGATTCAGACCATATCTGGGTAAAACTAATATTGAGATGGAGCATGAGCTAGGCATTACGTATAAAAAGCGTCCTAAAAGTCATAGAAGACTTTTACTTAACAAAATCTTTGGAACAAACTCTAACAAGATAAAAGAACTTGAAAAAGCAAATATAACAATGCGAGTAATCGCTCTTGAGCCGTCAGGAAGGCTAACTGAATCTATCTCGTTTCCTATATTTAAATATTGTGAAATTGTTGATGAACATTGGGAAGAATCAAACTTTTATGAACAACTTACAACTAAACGCTTTTTGTTTATTGTATTTAAGAAAAACAAAGATGGCAGTGATACTCTAGAAAAATTAAAGTTTTGGAATTTTCCTATGCAAGATATAGATAATGCTAAATGGGTTTGGGAAGAAACAGTAAAACGTATCAAAGACAAAAAGGCAAATGAACTTCCTGGAATCAAAGAAAATCAAGTAGCCCATGTAAGACCTCATGCAAGAAACAAAGATGATGTGCTGCCTACTTGCTATGGCACATATGAAGTAAAAAAATGTTTTTGGTTGAATGCTAAATATATTGAGAAACAACTAGATAAATAATTCAAATTGCTAACTATCCTTTGAATTATCCATAAATATCAACTACTAAACTAATTTTGTAAAAATAAATATGACAATTTGACATAAAACTTGATCTTTTTAATGAGATCTGATATAATTCTGTTATTAAATATTACTAGATGAAGGTCTATTTTGAGTAAAACAAATACAATTAAAACTATTGAACTTTTTGCTGGCGTAGGTGGATTCCACCTTGGATTAGCTGGGAAAAAGTCTGTTAATTATGGAGACTATGAAATTGTATGGAGCAATCAGTGGGAACCTTCAACCAAAAAGCAGCATGCTTCAGAGGTTTATCAAAAATGCTTTCCTGATACACAACACTCCAATAATGATATAGCCAAGGTGATTGAAGAAGATTTTGCACAGATACCTGACCATGATCTTTTGGTAGGTGGTTTTCCTTGCCAAGACTATTCAGTAGCACGAACACTAAGTAAAGCTGATGGTTTGAGTGGGAAAAAAGGAGTATTATGGTGGTCTATACATGATATTATCTCAAAAAAAGGTAAGGCAGCTCCTTCCTTCTTAATGTTAGAAAATGTAGATAGACTATTAAAGTCTCCTGCAAAACAACGTGGTAGAGATTTTGCCATAATGCTTTCATCTCTTAATGACCTTGGCTATATAGTTGAATGGCGTGTCATAAATGCAGCAGAGTATGGGATGCCTCAACGTAGAAGGCGTGTCTATATCATGGCTTATAAAAAAGGTACAGATATCTATAAAAAGATAAAAACCCTTAAAGACCCTACAAAATGGTTAACTGTCGATGGTGTAATGAATAAAGCATTTCCTATGGGGCTTGATAAGGTAGTTGAAACTCCTTTTGTCATAAAAGGAGACCTTGCAGATATCTCTGAGAACCATATAGATTATAATCCAAAGAAAAGTCCATTCAATACTGTAGGTATCATGATTGATGATAAGGTCTATTCATCAAAAGGTATACCGATGATTGATGAGACTATAGGACGGAAAACATTAGGTGATGTCCTAGTAGACGATTCTGAAGTTCCAGATGAATTTTATCTTAAAGGCGATATGGATAAATGGGAATATATGAAGGGTTCCAAGAAAGAAGAACGAACTACTTCTGCGGGATATACCTATTGTTATTCAGAAGGATCCATGGTCTTTCCCGACGCACTTAATAATGCATCGCGTACCATAGTCACAGGTGAAGGTGGTACAACTGCCTCTCGATTCAAACATGTAGTCAAGACAAAAAAAGGTCTAAGACGTCTTACTCCGGTAGAACTTGAACGTTTAAATATGTTCCCTGATAATCATACGAATAAAGTAGGTTGTACAGATGCAAAACGTGCATTCTTTATGGGAAATGCCTTGGTAGTCGGGATAGTTGAAGGACTAGGTAAAGCCCTAAGAGATGAGATAGGAAAATAAATAGGATCTTCAAAGAAGTTTTTTGATCCTTTCTACTTGCATATCTAACTCTTTTTTTATCTCACACTCCCATATAGTTAGAACAGTCCATCCCAGTTCCTCAAGGGCCTCGGTCTTTATCTTATCTCTTTCAATATTTCTATTAAATTTATTTGTCCAAAATTCAACATTTGATTTTGGTAATGAGAGATTACATATCGGGCATCTATGCCAATAGCATCCATTAACAAATATTGCTATCTTCTTTCCAGGAAAAGCAATATCTGGTCTTCCTGGAACCTTTTTCCAGTGTAATCTATAACCTTTAATGCCACTATGCCAAAGTGCTTTTCTTAAAAGTAGTTCTGGCTTTGTATTTTTTGCCTTGATAGCACTCATGGTCTTCGATGTTTGTTCATTTTTTGGAATTGGAGAACGGCTATCTCTACAATATTTCTTTTTAGTATCCATAATAAATAATAGCATGTTCTTGATGAAAAGTAAAAAATGGCATCCGCAGCATCTTTAAAAGCCTTTTTAAAGGCTTCTATAGTGTTTTCTAAGGTTTGGTACTAGCGCCACCTCTATGGGCAACAATGAGGGGGTTTTTAAGCTTGGCTTCCATACTTCAAAGCCTTAACAGCCGCAGTGATGTCATCTTGTCTCATGAAGTGTTCTCCTACTAAGAAAGCATCTGCTCCGATTTTGTTTAGTTCTACTACGGTTTCATGGTCGGTAATGCCTGACTCGGCTACGATGATCTTACCGTTGGGGATAAGAGGGATGAGTTTTGCACTTAAGTTCATATCCATCTCGAAACTTTCTAGGTTACGGTGGTTGATGCCGATGATGTCTGCACCTGCAAAAATGGCTTTGACTAAGTCTGTTTTGTTGTGTACTTCTACTAAAACATCAAGCCCTAAGTGTAAGGCGTAGTCGTGTAGCTCTTTGAGTTCTTTTCTTGAGAGTGCCATGGCGATGAGTAGAATGTAGTCTGCACCAAAAGCCAGCGCTTCAAGCACTTGGTACTTGTCTACGATGAAGTCTTTTCTAAGAAGAGGAAGGTTTACGTAACGACGTACCATACCTAAGTACTCTTTGTCGCCTTGAAAAAAGTGTGGTTCAGTTAAAATAGAAAGGGAGTCTGCACCACCTTTTTCGTAAGCTTGAGCGATTTCCATAGGGTCGAAGTTTTCACGGATCACCCCTTTAGATGGGCTCGCTTTTTTAACTTCAGCAATGATGCGGTAAGGGTTTTCTGGTGTTGAACGTAGGGCTGACTTTACATCTTTAGGTACAAATGGGTTAAACGCCAAAGAACGTCCTAACCAATCCATAGGAAAATCTACTTTTCTTTTCTCTAAATCTGCTTTTGTTTTTTTAATGATTTCATCTAAAATTTGTGCCATATTACTCTACTTCTAAAAAATTTTATTGCATTATAGCGAAA
>WTAE01000204.1 GCA_013139765.1 Sulfurovum sp. | reverse complement strand
GCTTGTGTCTTGTCACAAGGCATAACTTCTTTCACCATCTTCTCATGTGTGGCACCCAACTTAATGCTGCCGTTGATGTTTGCACCCACCGACATAGACTGATGCATACTCACTTTTAAGTCTAAGTCCGAAGAGAAGTCCGCACGTGTCCCCCACGTCCCTCTTATGCCCATATAAGCCATGTCAAGCAAGTTACTCTCATGTCCTGTGGACAATACAATATTACGTGCCTTATACGCGCCTACACACCAAAGTCCATCTTCTTTTGTTATGTTAAGTACTTCCTCTTTTATGACTTCAATATTTTTCAATAAAAATTGACATACTTCTACTGCATCACAATCTCCAGCATCTGGGAAATAGAAACTATCGAAGTCTACGTTTATGCCAAGTGTCTGAAGTTTTTCTTTTGGGTAGTTTTCATAGTACGTGTCATTAAACTTTTCATACTCTGAAAATTTGTCCGCATCTACTTCATCTTTAGGGATGCGAATAACGCCTGTTTGGTGAAAGTACTCAGGGCAAGTGGCCAAATAGAACTCTTTGGCAAAAACAAAAGCTTCATTGGTGAGTGTTTGCAGGGCAGAACCTTTACCAATTTTAGGAGAGACAAAAGCACCTGCAGCACCAGAACCACCAGAGGCGATACCGTTTTTATCTAAGACCAGTACTTTTTGATTTTTTTGTGTGAGTGTGTAGGCAGCAGTAGCACCTGCGATGCCTGCACCGATGATGAGTGTGTCATAAATTTTTGGCATAGGTTTTTATTTGTAAGAAAAAGGGTAGTGACCCTTTTTCACAGAAAAGATTATGATTTAGTAATCGTATCTGAAAGGGTAAATGAAAGTTCTAAAGCTTGAGAAGCATTTAGTCTTGGGTCACATTGCGTGTGGTAACGAGAAGCAAGTCCTTCATCTGTAATGGCACAAGAAGTACTACCTGTACACTCTGTTACATCATTTCCTGTCATCTCAAGGTGAATCCCTGCACCCACGGTTCCCATCTCTTTATGAATAGCAAAAAACTGCTCTACTTCAGAAAGAATATTGTCAAAGTTTCTTGTTTTAAATCCTGTAGAAGACTTTTCAATATTACCATGCATTGGGTCACAAGACCAAACAACATTTTTCCCAGCATCTCTTACTTTTTTAAGTAAAGCAGGGAAATACTCACGAATTTTAGAAGCACCCATACGTACAATAAGGTTCAATCTTCCCTCTTCATTGTCAGGGTTAAGTGCATCAATAAGTTCAATGAGTTCATCTTCACCCATGGTTGGTCCTACTTTACAGCCAATAGGGTTTTGAATACCTCTAAAGTACTCAATATGTGCTTCAGTCAAATCTCTTGTTCTATCACCAATCCACAACATGTGTGCAGAACAGTCGTAGTAGTCACCCGTCTCAGAGTCTTGACGTGTCAACGCTTCTTCATAGTTCAACAAAAGTGCTTCATGTGAAGTGTAAAGTGTTGTCTGGTGAAGCTGTGGCATTAAGTCAGTCGTGAGTCCACAAGCCGCCATAAACTTCATAGAGTGGTCAATTTTGTCTGAAAGCTCTTCATACTTTTTACCTAAAGTATTGTCTTTAATAAAGTCTAGGTTCCACTGGTGTACTTTGTTTAAATCTGCCAAACCACCACGTGCAAAGGCACGTAAAAGGTTTAATGTTGCAGCAGACTGGTTGTAAGCTTTTAACATGTTTTTAGGGTTAGGTATACGTGCACTTTCAGTAAAATCAATACCATTGATGATGTCACCACGGTAAGATGGAAGTTTTACACCATCAATCTCTTCAAAGTCTGAAGATCTTGGTTTTGCAAATTGTCCAGCAATACGCCCTACTTTTACCACAGGTTTCCCTGTAGAATGCATAAGTACCATGTTCATTTGAAGCATGAGTTTAAAAAGGTTTTTAATGCTCTTTGCATCAAAGTCTGAAAAACTCTCTGCACAATCTCCACCTTGAAGTAAAAAAGCTTCACCACGTCCTGCGGCTGCTAGTTTTTCTTTAAGTCTTCTTGCTTCACCTGCAAAAATAAGTGGTGGGTACGAAGAGAGTTCCTCTTCAACTTTTTTAAGCAGTGCTTGATCTTCATAAGTTGGTTGTTGTTTTATTGGAAAATTTCTCCAGCTACTTGGTGTCCAAGTCATAGGCTATCCTTAGGGTGGGCAATGTAATATATTAGGTGCCCAAAAATTAATGCAATGATTATATCTTAAAAATGATGAAAGTAATAGCTACAAGTTCTCTTTACTTAAAATAGTTTAAATTTTGTTATTAATTTGTAATAAATTTCAAAAAAATGCTTTCTTCACATGGTGAATAAGCTGTGAATAACTCATATTAAAAAATGAAACCCGTGTTTTAGGCGAGAGATGACAAGTGTTACTTTTTGAACTTATTCACATGGTGAATAAAGAAGTGAATAACCCTTAATTATCTAAAATATAAGTTAGGGAACCTCTAACAATAGGTAACACCCACAATGGACTTTTCAAATGTGAGATTTTGCAAGAGACTTACAAATCCTAGCCTTAGCTAAGATGACGTAAGTATCTTGTGAAAGGTTGCGTTTGAAAAGTTCACCCTTCGGGCATCACTAGCTTTCGCCTATGCGTCGTTACTCTTTTTCACCTTAGCTATGGCTAGGCTTTCAAAAGAGTGCCTAGCCTAGACAAAAGCTAGAGATGTTGTGGATATTACCTATTGTTTGAGGTTCCCTTTACTTTTTAACCACAAAAGTCACAAAGTTTGCCCACTGAAAAACAGTTTCAATTTTTGTAAATCCTGCATCTTTACACATTTGAATATTTTCTTTGATGGTAAAAGGAATGAGTACATTTTCCAAAGCTTCTCGCTTTTGTGCTATCTCGTATTCGCTGTAGCCCTGCTCTTTTTTATAGGCATAATAAATGTCTATCATCTCTTTGTCTAAAACCTTGTCTTCAAAAACTACTTTTTCAGAAAAAATAAACATGCCATCCTCTTTCAGCCCTGCAAAAAGCGCTTTCACAAGCTCTAGACGTTGCATGGGACGTATGAATTGTAAGGTGTAGTTTGCAACAATGACATCTTCCTCTGCATAGTCATAGCTCAGCATGTCAGCCAACTCTAGTGTGATGTCTGCACCAAAAGCTTGGCATTTTTGTTCTGCTCTGTCTAACATGGCTTGAGAATTGTCTAAACCTTTGAGCTGCATTTTTACATCCATTTTAGTATGTAAGTCAAGTAGAAACTTCGCTGTAGACGAACCTAGGTCAAGAATTTTCAACCCCTCTTTTTGTTCTTTCAAAATGAGGCTTACGATCAATTTTCTTACTTCATTGTAAAAAGGTACCGAACGGCTTAACATGTCGTCAAAAACAGCAGCGACTGCTTCATCAAATTCAAACTTTTTCGATATCTTTTCTGTAAATACTTTATCTTCTACTTTCTCTTTTTGCACCACTCGTCCTTGGGAAAATTTGTGTCATTATAACAAGTATTCGCATCTTTTTTGCACTATTCATACTTTATATATACTAATATAAACTTTCTACAAGGTTATTTCATTAGAATAGTATTAATGAATGAATTGACAATACTTATCGTTGATGACGATAAAACAACATCTTCCATACTAAATCATATGTTAACACCTTTTGCCAGAACCATAGTAACGGCTGCAAATGGGGTAGAAGGTTGTGAGCTTTACAAAGCCCACAAACCTGACATCATCCTCTCAGATATCAACATGCCACAAATGAATGGCTTGGAGATGATTGAAAAGATCCGTGAAGTAGATGAACATGTCAAAATTGCTATTTTTACAGACTTTGAAAAAAGAGAAATCCTCGTAAAAGCCATAGAATTGGGCGTCAATCAGTTTTTTTCTAAACCTTTTGATTCTAAAAGTTTTACAAAAATGATGAAAAGTATGTCCAATGAAGTTATGGACAGAAGACGTGCCAAGCAAGAGATTGAACGCCAAGAAAACATCTTACACAGTATGAACCAAATGTCACATAACTTCTTACAAGAGAGTGACTGGGAAGCCTCTTTGTCCCAAGAGCTTACAAACCTCAAAGATGCTGCACAAGTCTCTTCTATTTTTCTTTATAAAAATATACAAGATAAAAAGAAACTTACCGCGCAACAACTCTTTTGTATTAACGATAACCCAGAAGCAAAAACACGAAAATCTATTAACTACAAAACCCAACACCTTATGCGTTGGAAAAATAAATTGGAAAAAAACCAAATTGTTAATGGGTGTAAAAACGATTATGATAAGTCTAAAACCAAACTTTTAGAGCTTTTTAAAATCAACTCTTTACTCATTTTGCCCATCTTTGTAAAAGGTAAATGGTGGGGCTTCTTAGGTATAGGTGATGAAAAAGATGAAGTCTTAGCTTCAAGCCATGTTGAAATGTTAAGTACCGCTGCTTCCATCATTGGTGCAGCTATTAACAACAGTAAAAACCTCAAAACATTACAAATGTCTTCTGCAGTCTTTGAACATACCATTGATGGTGTCCTTATTACGGATGCGCAGAACAATATTGTACATGTGAACAATGCCTTTCTTGAAATTACAGAACATTCACGTGAGTTTGCCACAGGTAAAAACCCTAAAATCCTCAAATCTGGTACCCACGATAAACAATTTTATCAGAAGATGTGGGGCCAGTTAGCCAAAGAGGGTTACTGGCAAGGTGAAATCACCAACCGTCGTAAATCTGGTGATGTGTACATCGAATGGCTGAGTATCAATACCATTAAAAATGTACGTGGAGAAGTTGAAAACTATATTGCCATCTTCTCTGATGTCACACACCAAAGAAAAGATGCCCATGACCAAGCCCATCTTGCAACGCATGATGCACTTACAGGTCTTTCAAACAGACTTTTACTCGATGATAGACTTGACCATGCCATTAACCATGCTTCACGTTTTGGTAAGTGTATCTCTGTGATTTTCTGTGATTTGGATAACTTTAAACCTATTAACGATACTTACGGACACAATGTAGGAGATGAAGTACTTAAAATTGTCTCAAATGAGCTTAAAAAAGTACTTCGTAAAGAAGATACCATTTGTCGTTTTGGTGGAGATGAATTTGTTATTTTGGTCGAAGAGTTAGAGAGTTTTGACTACCTAGAGAAAATTCTCCAAAAAATAAATGATATTACCAATAACCCCTACACTATCAATGGCCTTACTATTGATATAGGTATGAGTATTGGTGCATCTATTTTCCCAGATGACGGTATTACTGCTAAGGAGCTTATCACTTCAGCAGATGTTGCCATGTACAAAGCCAAAAAGCAAGGTAAGAACTGTATAGAATACTCTAAAACAGACATTCAAGACTACTGTCTACTAGAAATGAATAAAAGTATCTCTTACGCTATTTAATTCCCTATAAATTCCTGCATAATTTTGTAATACCTTTTATCTGAAGAGATATCAATATGCCCTCTATTTTTAATGACTACCACTTCTACTTGGCTCTGTTTAAAGGCATGAATGAGATTTTCTGTACGTTCACGTAAAACCACTTTATCATGTTCAGCCATGATAATAAGCACATGCGCCTTAATGTCTTTTACCCTAGCCAAAGAGTCATAACTGTCATTCAGCAGTAAAGAGACTGGGTAGAGAGGATACATGCCTTGTGCAACATTGAGTATGCTGTCGTACGGCGTAATAAGTGCTAACTTCGCTACCTCTCTCTTCGAAGCCACATAGGTAGCAATACCTGTGCCTAAAGAACGTCCTCCAATGGAGATGGACGTATGTTTACCTTTAATGCTGTCATAGAGTTTTAAAGCGTCACTGTCAAGCCCCGCTTCACTGGCTTCACCCGAACTTGCACCATAGCCTCTATAGTCCATCAGATACACAGTAAACTTTGGAAATTGTCCTGCAATGTAGTCTGCACTTCCGGCCATTGACTCAGCATTACCACCAAAGTAGAGTATCGCTTTGGAGTAACCTGGGTTAAGCTTTATCACATGGATACGTTCTCCCCCATTTTGAAAGCTAAAACTCTCATGTTTTGTGGCTTTGTCTGTTGTAGGAAAGTAAAGGAAACTGCTTTGATTAAAAAAAAGATAGAGCCCTAAAGATACATACATAAAGAGTATCAAAAAACTGATGCGTTTTAAAATCTTCTTCATCATTTTGACTTAGCCTAATGCTTTTTTAGCAGACAGAATATCTATAGTGATTTGATCTTTTAAGACGTCTAAACTCTCAAACTTTTTATTGTCTCTCAAAAAGGAGACAAAGTCTAGCTGCACTAAACCTTTTACTTCACCTAAGTCTACCTCTAAAATATGTGTCTCAACAGCGTAAGAACCATCGGTACTTACACGGTGCCCTAGAAAACTCACAGAGTGATACACGCCAGTGTTTGTTGTCGTGACTGTTGCATACACTCCCTCTTTAGGCAAGACATACTCCTGTACAAAAAGGTTAAGTGTGGGAACCAATTGTTTTTTTCCAAGCCCCTGTCCTCTAATCACTTGACCTTCAAGGTTATATCTTCTACCTAAAAGTGCATTTGCCATCTCTATGTTGCCCTCTTTAACATACGCCTTAATGGTACGAGAATGCACAGGAACGCCTTGAACAGAAACTTCTTGCACAATCTCCACTTCCCCAGAAAACAAACGCTTTAAAGTCTCGGCATCCCCTGCTTTGTTTTTCCCAAAATGAAAGTCATAGCCCACCACTATCTTTGTCAAAAGAGGAAAATCTTCTTGCAACTTAGCTACAAAATCTTCAGGTGTTAATCCTTTAATGACATCAAAGTGGTAAAAACAACATACTTTAGAGGTGAAATAGGAACGTTTAAATCCTGGGGTTAAATAGCCTCCATTACGCTCTATTATCACTAAGGCATCTGCTTTGTCTATGAGTGTTTGATGTGCGATATGAATGCCATCAAAAGAACCGATGGCAATGGAAGTGAGGCTATTGTTGTATGGCATATTTTTTTAAGCTTTTATAAAATGATAAAGGTACTCTTGGTTTCCCTCTTTACCTTGTACTTTAGACTGAGCTTGATACACTTCATCCCAACCTAACTTTTTTGCTTCCGCTTCAAACTCTTCTTTACGTCTTGCGATGGCATCAAGGTCTTGTACAACCCCTCTACTGTCACGCTTCACATCTTTACCCACTTCAAACTGTGGTTTGTAGAGTATGACAATGTCTGTATCTTTAGCAGATAGTCTATCTATGTCATTCGTAATTTGCAAAATAGAGATAAACGATACATCACAGGTCACAAGTTCAAATGGCTTTTCATTTTGATACTCACGTATGTCTGTCTCTTCATGCAGAGACAACTTATCATTGCCACGCAGTGAAATGTGTAACTGGTCAGAACCCACATCGACACAGTCTAGTGTAGCAACATCATTTTCAAGTATAATTTGTGCAAATCCACCCGTAGAAGAACCAATGTCTAAACCTCTTTTACCTTTCATAGATACAGAATGTTCTGCCAAAAAACTCTCTAGCTTTCTTCCTGCACGAGAAACATAAAATTTAGAATCTTCCACCTCAACCAATGTGTTTTCATCTATCTTTGCTGAAGGTTTTCCCTTTTTACCATCAACTTTTACCAAGCCTGCTTTTATCGCATCATTCGCACGGTTACGACTCTCATAATAACCCTCATCTACTAAATATTTATCTAATCTCATATCATTCCTCTCATCTCATCTTCTGTAAGTGTTTGCACACCTAAACTCTCTGCTTTGTCATACTTTGACCCTGCATCTTCACCATAAACTAAAAAGTCTGTCTTCTTAGACACAGAACCCGACACTTTTGCACCAAGTCCCTCTAACATTTCTTTTATAATACCACGGCTTACAGACATAGAACCAGTAAGTACTACCGTTTTATCTTTAAAAGGATTTTCTCTCGCTTCTATTTTTTCTTCTACTTTGGGTTGAATCTCATCAAACAATTTTAACACAAATTCATGGTTCACCCGCATAAACTCTAAAAGAGAGTTTGCCATCTCTTCACCAATGCCATCAATGGCTACTATTTGTTCTAGTGTTGCATCTACTATGCCTAGTCCAAACTCTAAAGCCAAAGACTTACCTGCCACTTCACCGATGTGTTCTATACCCATGGCAGAAATAAGTTTAGGAAGAGGTACGCCTTTAGTAGCTTCAATAGCTTCAAGCAATTTTGTAATACGTTTTTCTTTAAAACCTTCCATGCCCTCTAAGTCTAAAAATTCCAAATGGAAGAGCCCTAAAATATCGGTGATTTTTTCTTCTTTTACAAGAATTTCTACAATTTTAGACCCTAAGCCATCAATATTCATACATCCTTTTTTAGCAAAGTGTATGATGGAATTTACCACCCTGTCTGAACAGTCAAGGTTTTGACACTTTATGAGTGTGCCTTCATCTAACACTTCAGAGTCACAGGTAGGACAAACAGTGGGACGTTCAATGGCAATTTCAGAGCCATCACGTCTGTCAGATAAAACTTTCGTTATTTTAGGGATGACATCACCAGAACGGATGAGTATGACCGAGTCACCTATCATAAGTCCTTTACGTTCTATCTCGTCAAAGTTATGTAGAGTAGCCCGAGCGATGATGGCCCCGTCTACTTCCACAGGTTCCACTTCTGCCACAGGTGTCAGCACACCCGTTCTTCCAACTTGTATCGTAATGGCATTCACTTTAGTCACTTTTTCCACCGCAGGGAATTTATACGCACACATCCATTTAGGGACTTTAACGGTGTAGCCCAAGTCTTCTTGTAAAGAGACCTTGTCTACTTTAATGACCATACCATCCATCATCATAGGAATCTCATCACGCTTTGAAATAAGATCCTGATAAAAAGCTTCTATCTCCTCTAAAGTGTGACACTCCTGAACATGAGGAGGTTCTAAAAATCCTAACTCATAGACAAAGTCCATCTTTTGGGAAAGTTTTTTCTGCTCTAAAATATTTTCACCTAACCCCCAAGGGTAAAAAACAAGTCTTCGTTTTGCAGTCACAGA
>WTAE01000237.1 GCA_013139765.1 Sulfurovum sp. | reverse complement strand
CTGTAAAGTGTACTATCTTCTTAGCAGACTGTAAGCAGAGGTTGAAGTTATAATCTGTATATGCCTCATTCTCTTTTTGTTTAGCTATGACTTGATAACCAGAAGGAGTGAAGCTTCCACCATAGCCAGTGGGAGGGTAATAAGGTACTACTACAACATCCATCTTATAGCTTTTTAGTACTATAGCTCTTTTTTGTGCTTCTTCTTCTGAGACAAACAATTCTTTATGTGTGAGCATCTTAGTACCATCATGTTCCTCTATCATGAAATCTTCGATATCTCCATCAAAACCTATATTTGCTTCGTCAAAAACATCTGGGTGTATTGGTTTTTTATCTACATCATTTCCAGGTTTACCAAAAGAACCCACAGTATCGTAAAGGCCTATGAAATTGAAACGTACATCACCGTAAGCATCTGTTTCAACCTTTACTTTATCTTCGTAAAATGTATTCACAAAATCTCTAGCCAAAGCTGCACCACGGCTAAAACCGAAGACATCTATGAGGCGTGTTTTAAACTGAGACTTTTTATCTCCAAAAGTATGCTCCTCCAAAAGTTCTGTCACTTGCTCAATAGCTTCGTTAATACGTTTTGCACCACCTCCACCTCCACCTTTGTCGTATTTACGGGTTAGATTGTGATCATCATGTTCTTCTTGCGTATCGTAAGTACCAATACCCTCAATATATATTTTATTAGCAGTAACCATGCACTTTTCTTTACACTCAAATTCACCTGTTTTATAGAGTGTGTGTAGTTTAGCGATGTTACTTTGCTGGTCTCTGCCATTACTACTGTCAAAACTGGAATTATTTCCGGTACCATCAAAGAAAATACCTATCTTGTAGGTTTTACAGGACATTATTTTCCCCCTAGTTTAGGGTAAGGTTTTTTAGGATATGGAAGCCAGCCATTTGTTCTTCTCATTGACCAATCGGTAATTTTTGTACCTGTATATCCATGTGTTTTATTTAAAATAGTCCAATCAATATAATGGCATGCTTTCCCCATATTTGTTCCTATGTTTTTTGGGTCACTCGTAATAAACTTAACAATATATTGCCACTTTGCATCTTTATCAAAGTCAAGACCTATTCGAGCACAAAGTTCCATCATTGGGCCCGGTTTGGTACTTTTGTATCCAAAGTTCTTTGCTTTTGACATAGCTCTACGTATCCATCTGTAACGTACAGGTTTGGCTACATCTCTCCAAAATCCTGGAAACTCTTTTTCAAGTCGTTCGGCCATATCTACTAGAAATTTCTTTGCTTCAACCCTGTCATAGAATGCTTCACTTATAGCAGCTGTTTTCATGTCTTCTTCCTGTGCTTTTCCATCTTCTTCATCTCTCCATCTTTGAACGATATCTTTACGTTTTTTCATTACCTCAGGTGTCAACTCAAAAGTATCTAGTCCATCACTTAGGTTCTGCTCTTGCCAAGATTTATCTTGACTCTCATGTAAACATCTAAAAGCTACATAATTACATTCTCTACCCTCTGTAAAATGTGTAAAGTCTACATAGGGGGTTTTGTATATTTTTTCCTCATTGTCATTGCTATTATTCTTATTCTCACAAGCGCCAAATAGCACCACTAATATGGATAGGAGAACACTAAATTTAAACTGCTTCATTATTTATCTCTACTTTTTCATCTAAAATTATCGTTTGATATCGTACATGAGATTGATCCCACATAAATTTCATAAGCCTATTATGTGTTTCATCTTCACACCAATAGCAATATATTTTTGCAAAAATATCACGTTGTACCTCCAATGAAGATTCTTTGATGAGTTCTAAAAAGACTATTGGCTCATAAAAACGTAAAACACCTTCTACTTCGCCTTCTTCAGTATAAAGATAAAATATTTCTCGCATTTTTTCAAGTGCTCCGCTAAATGCTAATGGTGAAGTAAAAAATATACCCCCATTCTTTCCATAACATTTCATAAGTTCTTCACTTTGTGCTATACCTGATTCATTTATAAAATCAAGTTTTACTAAAAAAGGAGCTACTCTTTCCAACTCTGTTCTTAGTTTTTCTTCTTTAAATAAGACATCATATTCTAGAGATCCATCTTCCAAGTCGCTCCATAACATAGAGTACTTAACACCATCTAAAACACAATAAGTATCAAAATGATACTCTTGCTCTTTTATATGTTCAGGGTTAAATATTTTCATAAGTTGATTACTCAAGCTTCATCTCCCATAATATCGTCAAGTAAACAAGACCAACATACTTTATCGCCAGCATTAGCAGCTGCTTCCCATGCCTCCGCGCCCCCACCAGAACCACCACTTATCGCAACATTCCCCTTAATGGTCACATTCCCCTTAAGTGTAACCCCACCATCATCTATGATGATAGTCCCACCAGCACTTTTAAAGACTATTTTCTCTGAACCGTGCATTTCGTGTTTGACTGTGACGGTTTTGATGTGTTCACCCGCCTTCAAATCCACCTTCCCATTCACAGTATGCTCAAAGTGCCCACCAACCTTTACTGTGTGGTTAGCGTATATGTCATCCTGTCTATGATTCCCAACATAAGTAATCTGATCTTTGTCAATCTTATTGGCCTGAGTGTTTTGTATATGGTTACTCTGGTCATGCCCAACAGTCAGTGTTTGGTCGTTACCTATAGAGATTGATTCATCATTCCCAACAGATTCTGCTCTGTCATGTCCAACATCTGTACTTTCATCATTCCCAATACTTTTTGTTCTATCATTTCCTACTGAGAAAGATTCATCATGACCTACCACTTCTGTTTGGTCATTGTCTATGTTGATGTTTGAGTTGTGAAGAGCATGAAGCTTATAATCTTTTTGTGCTCTGATGTGTACAAGTTCTTGAGCTTGTTTGTCTTCAAAGAGTAAAAGGTTGTATTCTTCATTTGTTCCAGGCATTGATTGTGTTTTAATGTATGACTGTGTTTTTTTACTTGGTAAGTCTTTTGGTATGTTGTTGTTTGCATTATATAAAGAACCAATAGCTACTGGTCTGTCA
>WTAE01000039.1 GCA_013139765.1 Sulfurovum sp. | reverse complement strand
GAAGGTTTAGCAAAAAGCACAAGAGGCATAAGTAAAAGTATTAAAAAAAGTTTTTTCAAAGTTATTTCCTATATGATATTAGTATACAGTTGACATTGTATATTATGACTATGCAAGATTTGTGTATTTAAAGGGAAAATATGATGAAAAATACATTGGGAGAGGTTTCGGTACTCTTTTCGTATCCGAGACATCTTTTTATATTGGCGGCTAGATTACTTTTGGCCTATGGTTTTATAAAACCTGCTTTACTTAAGCTCAATGACATGAATGCAACAGCAGAGTGGTTTGCAAGTCTCTCTATTCCTTTGCCTACAGTTGCCGCGTATTTGGTCACAGGCTTAGAAACCATCGGTATTGTTTTACTGGTCTTAGGACTTTTTACTAGACCCATATCTATTTTACTCTCTTTTGTGATGATGGGGGCCATTCTTTTTGTGCATGAATCCCATGGATTTTCAGTCTCACAAAATGGTATAGAAATTCCACTCTATTATATGTTGTTTTTATTTATTTTTGCCTCTTTTGGTGCAGGTAAATACTCTTTAGATCATCTTTTATTTAAGGGTAGAAATCATGAATAATCAAAACTTTTTTGCAAACTTTCCTCTCTTTTCAGCAGATTGGGGGCTACTGATTAAAATTCTTATGGTAGTTATTGCCTTGGTTCTGTTTTCCATGTTCATTTATGATCGTTTTGTACAAAGGAACAATCAACTTCTCATTAACTACCCTCTTATTGGACGTTTACGTTATCTGTTTTACATGTTAAGAAACCCTATGCGTCAGTATTTTGGAGATGAAACCTTTTATGACTCTTTTGAAAAACTAGAGTGGGTCAACAAAGTATCCGCCGATAAAAACCCGTATTTGTCTTTTTCACCTACCAAACCTTATGGAAATCAAAAAACACTTTTTAAACATGCAAACTTTGTGAAAGAAGTTTCAGAGGTTCAAGAAGAATTTTCTGTTACTTTTGGAGAAAAAAGAAAAATACCATTTGTCTCCAGGAGTATTATTGGGCGTTCTGCAATGAGTGATGGTGCTATCTCTCCAGAGGGAACACGGGCTTTTTCGATAGGTGCACATAAAGGTGCTTTTCCCATTAACACAGGTGAGGGTGGACTCACTTCAAACTTTTTGGCTTCACTCAATTTAGAAAATTTAACGCAGACTGATTATTTGGAAATAAAAGAGGGAACCTGGTTTGCGAAAGGGGCGTATTATCCCATTCGTTTCTTTACCAACCGGGAGGTGGCACAACGTGTCTACAGAAGAATGGTGGTACGTCAAAAAGACAAAGGATCCTTTATTTTTGATAACCAAAAGTTACTTTATTTTCGTATTGATTGGTCTAAAGACTTAGCCTCATTCCCCAAAGAAGTGCTGCATGGTATACCAGACATCACTTTTCAAATGGGTTCAGGACTTTATGGTGTACGTCACCATGATGGTACTTTCGATAAAGAGCGTTACCAAAAAGTGATGCGTTTTGCAAAAATGACAGAAGTTAAATTAGCCCAAGGTGCCAAACAAACTGGAGGGAAACTGCTTGCCACAAAAGTAAGTGATGACATTGCGTACTATAGAGGTATCCCTGCACATAAAGACCTCATAAGTCCTAATCGTTTTCCTTATGCCACAGATATGAACACTTTTTTTGACTTCATATCTGAACTGCAAGAACTCTCTTCTAAACCTGTAGGGTTTAAGATAGTCATTTCAACGAAAGAACGTTTTGAAGATTTTGCCAAAGCACTCAAAGCACGTAAAGAAGAGGGCAAAAGCATTGCTGATTTCCTTACTATTGATGGAGGTGATGGAGGTTCCGCCACAGCACCACTTGAGATGATGTCTAAAATTGGTTTGCCTATTCGTGAAGCCTTGGAAATTGTTGTTGACGTGTTAGAAACCTATGGTTTACGAGATGATTTAAAAATTATTGCAGCAGAAAAAGTACTCACACCTGATGATGTTATTGAGCTGCTCTGTCATGGTGCAGACTTCATCAACATTGCGCGTGGATTTATGATGTCTGCGGGGTGTATACGTGCGCGTGAATGTTCTGGTGCTGGGGGACGAAACTGTCCTGTAGGACTTGCAACGATGGATGAAGCAAAACGAAGTAAATTTTTGGTGCTTCAAAAATCAAGACATGTGGAAAACTACCACCATAACCTTTTACATGGTATACGTTCACTTATGGCAGTGATGGGTAAGTCTCATGTCTCTGAATTGACAATAGATGATTTAAATGAACGTGAGATTGTTGCTTAAAATGTAAAGGAGAGTCTATGAAAACGTCTGATTTATTTGTGAAAGCTTTAGAAAATGAAGGTGTTGAGTATATCTTTGGTATTCCAGGAGAAGAGAATTTAGACTTTTTAGACTCTCTTCGTGACTCATCTATTACACTTATCTTAACACGGCATGAGCAGGCTGCAGGGTTTATTGCAGCAACGTATGGACGACTTACCGGTAAAGTGGGTGTCTGTCTTTCGACTTTGGGACCCGGTGCAACCAACTTTTCTACTGCAGCTGCCTACGCACAACTTTGTGGTTTTCCTATGATGATAATAACAGGTCAGAAACCTATCAAAAAGTCTAAACAAGGCCGTTTCCAAATTGTAGACATTGTGGCACTTATGCGTCCTGTGACGAAGTATGCCAAACAAGTGAGCAATGGAAACAATGTACCTGCCATGGTAAGAGATGCCTTTAAGGTAGCTACTACTGAACGTCCGGGAGCTGTGCTTATTGAACTTCCTGAAGATATTGCAGAAGAAGAGGTGAGTGAAAACATTTATCCTGTACAAACGTTTGAGTATGCTGTCGCTTCACCCACTTCTATCGCTAATGCCATTGCAATGATAGAAAAGGCCAAACAACCACTGCTACTTATCGGGGCAGGTGCCAACCGTAGTAATATTTGTACACCTTTGTTAGATTTTGTTGAGAAAACAAAAATCCCATTCTTCTCTACACAAATGGGAAAAGGTGTTATTGATGAAAACCACCCCTTGTGTTTAGGTTGTGCGGCCTTGTCTGCAAAAGATTTTGTACACTGTGCCATTGAAAAGGCAGACCTTATTATAAATGTAGGACATGACGTCATTGAAAAACCTCCTTTCTTCATGGAAAATGAAGAGGGCGCACAAAAAGTGATTCATGTAAACTTTTTTCCTTCAGAAGTAGATGATACCTATTTCCCTCAACTTGATGTCTTGGGTGATATCGCTTGTAATATTGCAATGATAAAAGAGAAAATTCAAGTGCAAGCACATTGGGATTTTGACTACTATATGCGTACCATTGTGGAGATAGAAAAACATTTATGTAAATATACGGAAGATACACGTTTTCCTATCTTGCCACAAAGGGCTTTGTACATCATACAACATACTTTAAACGATGATGATATTGTGACCCTAGATAATGGTATGTATAAAATATGGTTTGCACGTAATTATAAATGTACCAAGAGTCATACCCTTTTACTTGACAATGCTTTGGCTACGATGGGTGCGGGTTTACCTTCTGGGATTGCTGCAAAAATTGTGCATCCGGAGAAACATGTATTGACAGTGGCGGGTGATGGAGGCTTTATGATGAACTCTCAAGAGCTTGAAACTGCTGTGAGACTTGGGCTTCATCTGACCGTCATCATTTTAAATGACAATGCCTTTGGCATGATACGTTGGAAGCAGGTAGGTCAAGGCTTTGAAGACTATGGACTTACTCTTGGTAATCCAGATTTTGTAGCCTATGCCAATGCCTATGGTGCCACAGGACATAGACCAAGTTCTGACGAAGAGTTTAAAGAGACACTTTTAGCCTGCATCAATGGTTCTGGTGTAAATGTGATTGATTTGGCCGTGGATTACTCTTTAAATACTAGTATTTTAACTGAGTTATTGGATGCCAAGCAGTGTATGATTTAAAAATAAAGGAAGCATTATGAAAATGATTGAAGTGACATCACCGTATGATGGGAGTGTTGTTGGGACTGTACCTTTCTCAACGATGGAAGAGGTACAAGAAAGTATTTTACGCGCTAAACATTTGTTTTTAGATAAATCGCAGACAGTAACAAAGACAAAAAGAATTGAAATTCTTGAAAAAGTGATACGTATTATGTCTTCAGAAGTGGAAGCGTTGACAAAGCTTTGTGCATCTGAAGGTGGGAAACCCTGGTTAGACTCAAAAATAGAGGTACTTAGGGCTATTAATGGTATTTCTTTAGCTATTGAAGGCATTGGCAATGAAAAAGGTCAGCAAATCCCTATGGGACATACAAGCTCTTCAGAACATCGTATGGCCTACACTTTTAAGGAGCCCATTGGTGTGGTGGCTGCCATCTCAGCTTTTAACCACCCTCTAAACCTTGCAGTACATCAAGTCATCCCTGCGATTGCTGTAGGTTGTCCTGTAATCATAAAACCTGCCATGCAAACACCTTTGTCTGCGCATAGACTTATTGAAATCCTAAAAGAAGCGGGTCTGCCTGAAAATTGGGCACAAGTTGTCATCTGTGATACCCCTTCAAGCGAATTTTTAGCCACCTCTCCTGACATAGATTTTTTAACATTTATCGGTTCAAATAATGTGGGTTGGTACTTAAACTCAAAAGTTTCCCAAGGAACACGTGTAACCTTAGAACATGGTGGTGTAGCCCCTGTCATAGTAGAACCTGATGCAGATATTACGGGACTTATCCCCTCTATAGGAAAAGGTGGATTCTACCATGCCGGACAAGTATGTGTCTCTGTACAAAGGGTTTATGTCCATGAAAGTATTTGTGAAGAAGTGTCTTTAAGACTTGCAGAGTACGCCTCTAAACTTGTGGTTGGGAATCAGCTAGATGATGAGACAGAAGTAGGCCCACTCATCAGTCATTCTGAAGTTAACCGTGTAGGTGAATGGGTAGATGAAGCCGTGAAATCAGGGGGAAAAGTGCTTTGTGGAGGTAAAAAAATATCTGACAGTTGTTACTTGCCAACAGTACTTTTAAACCCCTCTGATAGAGCTTTGGTTTCAACCAAAGAGGTTTTTGGGCCTGTTGTTTGTGTTTATTCTTACCAAAGTATGGATGAAGCTCTTGAAAGAGCCAATGCACTTGAAGTCTCTTTTCAAGCTTCTGTGTTTACAAAAAACATTGACACAGCATTTAAAGCAGTAAAAGTGTTAAATGCAACAGCTGTAATGGTTAATGACCATACTGCTTTTAGAGTAGACTGGATGCCATTTGGAGGAGCTAAAACCTCTGGTCTTGGTATGGGTGGCATACACAACTCTATGGAAGATATGCAAAATGAAAAGTTAATGGTGTTTAAATCAGATGTCTTATAGAACATCTGAGTTTATGCACAACAAGAACCGCCATCTTTATTCTTAAAGTAGGGTTTAGCAATGTACCAGAAAATAAGCCCCCAAAGTACTATAGATGAGAGTGTGGCAATGAGACCACTCTCTTCATGCATATGTATGAGTGAAGCAGGGTCTATCTCAGAGACATCAAAAATATAGTCTAGTCCTAAACCAAAAAGAATACTGCCTATAATGATACTTCCTAAATAAATAACTAAAGATTTAGTCCCTAACATTTTTTTAACCACACCTATGGTTACAGTGTTTGTAGCTGGACCTGCA
Source organism: Sulfurovum sp. (assembly GCA_013139765.1). GTDB lineage: Bacteria > Campylobacterota > Campylobacteria > Campylobacterales > Sulfurovaceae > Sulfurovum. Next base: position 9,416 of record WTAE01000039.1, on the reverse strand, counting down.
GAGAGAAAAACAAAAGCAGCACCCGCACTCACACCTGAGAGCATAAGCCCCGCAGCAATAGGCAAAGAAGCAGTAGCACAGACATACATTGGTACCGCAATGACAATCACCACAAGATACGATATCCATGCATACGTAGTGAGTAACTCTGAAAGGTTTTCTGGAATGGCTACGGTAATGAGTGCCCCTAAAATAAGTCCCCAAAACAGTGGTTTTGCGATATCTGAAAGTAGGGTGCCAAAAGCATAATGCATTGCATCCATAAATGAGAACTTTTTCTCTGTACTTGAGTTTGTACTACAGCATGAGCCTGTACCTGTACCACAAGACTCTTCTTCTTTTATAGCGTTCATTGAAAAGCTTGTAGTACTTTGTGGTGCCACAGCAGAAAAAGAAGGCTTTTTAACCTCTTCTATCACACTGTCTTTGTCAAATATATTGGTTAAGATTCCTGCCACCATGGCAATAATCATTGAGGTAAAAGCACGGTAAAGTGTAAATATCCAGCCAAAAATACCATAGGTGGCAAGTATGGAGTCTACCCCTGTGATAGGTGTGGAGATAAGAAAAGAGAGTGTGGCACCTTTAGAAGCACCAGACTTTTTAATGGATGTAGCCAAAGGGATGACACCACAAGAACAAACAGGAAGAGGGATACCAAAAATAGTAGACTTCACAACAGACTTGACATCAGAAGCACCTAAGTGTTTCGTTACGATGCTGTCAGGTACTAATTCATGTAAAATACCTGCAAAAATGAGTCCAAAAAGAATGTAAGGTGCCATGGCAGTACTGAGTTGCCATAAGGCTTCAAAAAAGTGTGTTATTTCCATGGAAAACCTTTTTATTGGTGTATAGGGTGAGTTATATCATAAATACACTAAAAGTTTCAGCGAAACAACTTCTTCTCATAGCCATAAATGTCTGGTCTAAACTGCACCACCCCAGCAGGATCTACCCAGACGGTATGGTACTCAATGAAGACGGGGATTTTATGTTTGAGTGTGAGCCATTTATTTTGTGTGTTTGTATAACTGTAGCCTAAGGTGTTGAGCAATTCCATAGGTTTCTCTAAACGTATACATCCATGAGAAAATGCTCGGGTTCTTTTTTTAAAGAGTGACTTTGCAGGGGTGTCATGCATGTAGACATTAAAATGATTGGGAAATAGAAACTTCACTTTTCCCAAGGCATTTCTAGGGCCAGATTTTTGATAAAGTCTACCATCTGAATTGTAAGCAAAGCCTTGTCTTTTTAGTTTAGCGTATGATTGGTGGGCATACTCTTTTCTATAAATAGAAGAGGGGACATTCCAACGAGGATTTTTTACAATGTATTTAATTTTTCTGTTAAAAATGGGGGTTCGCATTTTTCTTTTACCCACCACGATACGCATGGAAAGTAAGGGCTCAGATGCTTCAAAATAAGACATTTTGTACTCTGGAATGTTCACCAAAATATATTTAGAAGGTTTGGGTGTTGAGATACGCTCTAAAGCTAAGTTCTTTTTGACTCTTTTGAGAAGGTCATAAATGTTTTGTTTTAAAGCACGTCTGGTTTGGGGACCAATGTCCCCATCTACAGCCAGTCCATTTCTTCTCTGGTACTCTAAAACTTCAGACTCAAAGCTTGGGCCAATGTTTGAATCTTCTGTTAACTGTGCATTTTGAAAAAGATTAAAAATCTTTTTGATACGTTTAATATCTTCTTCTTTATTGCCTTTGAATTTTGGAGGAGCGTAGGTTTTACGTAAGGTGTAGAGGTAGTCAGCGTATTTAATTAAAGAGGTATAGCGTTTTGTTTTTGGTAAATGCTCTAAAGTAAATTCAAGTCCTTTGCCTATACGTACTGCTTGAGAAATTTTCTTAGTACTTATTTGCCTATAAGCACTTTTATCACCTCTAAAAGCATTGTAGTTAAGGTTACCATTGAGTAGACAAGTACTTATTTGGTAGTCACTTGTACCTTTACAGAGGCTATACTTCTGTTGATAGTTTACTAAACCTTTAGAAGGAGTGCCCGCATAGAGATGAGCAGAGAGTAGTAGACATAGGATTTTTTTCATACCCTATGATAACTTATTGTTTTTATAACAAAGATTAATAATTTAATTTTATCTTAAAAATAATTATTGACAGATTTCCTGTTTAATTCTCTCTTGATTGAGTTTCTTAATGAGTTTAGAAGAGAGTTCAGCATAACGTGTTTCATCTAAGTTTAATGCTTTTTGTACCACTTCAATGTCTGTACCCTCTGCCCATGCTTTAAGAAGTTTTAACTCTTTTTTTGTCAATTTAATTTTGAGGCATTCAAGTAGTGCTTCTTCGTCTTTAAGTGGGTTGACCAATTTGTTGATGTGTTTTTCTATTTCTGTGCTAAGTGTTAACAATGTGTGTCCTATTTTGTAAAATGTATAAGTGTAAGGTAGCCAATTCCTGCGAAAAGAATGGTACCAAAAAGATTAAGTGCCATATTGGCAAAAGCATGTAAATAATGTCCTGACTCCAGTAAAAAGAAACTCTCAATGGCAAAGGTAGAATAGGTGGTAAGTGCACCTAAAATACCTGTAACCATAAAGGTTTTCAGATGTGGTGAGAGCGTTGTGTTCAAATGAAAGTACGCAAAAAGTAAACCAATGAGCAATGAGCCCAAAAGGTTTACAAACAAAGTCCCAAGCGGTAAGGCATGCACAAAACTTTTGTTGACCCAAGTGTTAAGTAGAAGTCTCAGCGTGGCACCAATGGCACCACCACTAGCGACTGCGATGATGGTTGTCAAGTTCAGCATCTATAACCTTTTGCATATTTTCTCTAAGGTCGTTAAACCACTCTTTGTCATCACTCTTTACATCAATTGAGGGTAAAAAATGATAATGAACCGTACCTGAATGACCCTCTTTGATGTGTTCATTGAGTACATGTTTACTACCCGTAATCACTATGGGTTGCACACGTAACTTTAGTTTTTTAGCAATGAGGTTAGTCCCTTGTTTAAAAGAGAGAAGGGGCTGTTCATCGGCACGTGTCCCCTCAGGGAAAATCGCCACACCTCTATGTAGTACTTCTTTAGACTCTTTGACATCATTCATAAGTTTACGCAAACCTGCTTTAGAGCTTCTGTCTAGTGAAATCATTTCACCATGGCGTAGTAAGTTTCCAAACCATAAGGCATCAAAAAGCTCTTTTTTTGCTACCCAACGTAAGTGGTTATTTTGTAACGCTTCTAAACCGATAATGTCGATGATACCTTGATGGTTCATGACAAACATATCCGCACTTTTGTCCATCTCACCCTCTTGAGACAACTTTCCACCCATCATAAAAAGGGTCAAACGGTTGATGTGGTGTACGATGGTACTTTTATGTTTACCAAAAAGCATCAACGCTGGGATCATAAAAACAGCAGTGTTAAAAGAGATGATAAACGCACCCCAGTAAAACCTAATAGTTGCAAAGATCTTCATTTTTTATCCATCCGATGATTCCTTCTTTGTATTCTACTTTTTTGTACCCTTTGCGTTTGCCTAAGAGTAAAGTATCTAGCTCTGTATCTATTTTGGTACTTATGGTACTGGTTTGTGTCGGCAAAATGTAAAGTGGCGCACCTTGTGAAACACAAATCTTTTTATGAGGTATGTAGAGTGTCAGTAGGGTAATGACTGAAATGACTGCAAACACCAAATAAAAGAAATCGCGTCTAAACAAAAACATCAATACAAAAAAGATTGAGAAGGTCATGAGTGTGTACTTCTTTAGTTTTTCAAAACTGTCTTCTTTTGGGTTCAGGTCAGACTGTGTAGAGACGCTAGCATCTGCAACAACGACAGGGACTTCTAAAAATACATACTGCTTTTTAATACTGTTAAAGTAAGTAAACTTGAGCACTTTTTGTGTGGCAGGTACTACCACATAAAACTCAGCTTCTACTTTTGCAAAATTACGTACAATGTGTTCTACCCCAGATTCAATGGTGTTATTTAACTCCATGTCTTCTATGTTGGCTTCAAAAGCTTCTATGGAGAGGGTCACTATGAGGTTGTACTCATCATAGTTAGAGACTTGAGAGGTTTTTATGTTCATGTCTGCTGCCAAAACATTACAAAAATCGTCTCTTTTTTTAAGGGTAGATATCATGATGTTTTGTGATTCTAAACGGTAAGTCTCTCTGCTGACATCAATGGTTAAAGAAGGAATTTGAACATCATCTTTTTTAGCTTGAAAGTAAAAGGTATAAAAGCTGTCATTACCGTTGCGAATGACAAGGGGCTTGTTAAAAAGTGCTTGGCTGCTCGCTGTATGGTCAAAGTTAAACTTAGGCATCTCTTTATTCGAAGTATTGATGCCTATGATAGTCACAGGAAAAAGTTGGTTTTCATACACTTTTTTAGGAACATAGGAATACTTGTACTCTGTTTGTGCGCTGAGTAGGGTTGTGAATGTAAGCAAAAGCCCTAAAAAAAGATACACAGCGCGTAAATATTGCATTAGTCGTCAAACCCTTTTAGCATACGGATACCATCTTCAGAACCAAGTAACGCTTCCAAAGCACGCTCAGGGTGAGGCATAAGACCAAAAACATTTTTCTCTTTGTTACAGACACCAGCAATTGAAGTCACTGAACCATTCACCACAACAGGTTTTCCATCTTCATCTGAGTAACGTAGTAAAATTTGACCGTTATTCTCAAGATTTTTTAATCCAGCATCATCAATATAGTAGTTTCCATCTGCATGGGCAATAGGAATGTTCAGTACTTCACCTGCTTCACATTTATTTAAAAATGCATTGTCATTGTTAATGACACAAAGCTTTTGGTGTTTAGAAATGAAGTGTAAGTTATTGTTACGTTTTAAAGCCCCTGGAAGGAGTCCCGCTTCTGTAAGGATTTGAAAACCATTACAAATACCTAAAACTTTTCCACCTTCATTGGCATAACTCGTTACCGCTTTCATCACAGGTGAAAAACGTGCAATAGACCCTGAACGTAAGTAGTCACCATAAGAGAAACCACCAGGTACAACCACTAAGTCGATGTTCTCTGGCAAAGTTTCGTCTTCATGCCACACTAGTGCTGTGCTGTGGCCTAACTTTTCAAATGCATACTGGGTATCGAACTCACAGTTTGTCCCAGGAAATCTTAAAACGGCGACTTTCATTAGTTTATCTCAATTTTGTAGTCTTCAATGACTGTATTTGCCAAGAGTGTTTCACACATCTCTTTTACTTCTGCATAGGCTTTTTCTTTGTCTTCTTCTTCAAGTTTAATGATAATTTGTTTACCAATACGTACATCTGAAACACCTGAAAAGTTTAAAGAGTCTAGGGCATGGTGTGCTGCTTTCCCTTGTGGGTCAAGTACACCCTCTTTTAAAAATACGTTTACTACTGCTGTCATTGTTTTTCCTTCTTATTTTCTGTTTTTAATTCTGTCGAGGACTAGTCTATAGGCTTCTGTGAGTCCACCTAAACCTTGTCTAAATCTATCTTTGTCTAGCTTCTCATCTGTCTCAGAGTCCCAAAGTCTAAAGTTGTCTGGGCTCAGTTCGTCAATGAGAATGATGTTTCCATCTTTGTCTCTACCAAACTCTATTTTGAAGTCAACCACTTTAATGTTCAGCTCTGCATAAAACGCTGTGAGAAGTGTGTTAATGCGTCTGGCCATAAAACGAATGTAGTCAAGTTCTGCTGTGTCTTTTACAAGGTTCAAAAGAAGACAGTGTTGGTCGTTGAGTTTTGGGTCACCCAAAGCGTCATTTTTGTAGTCAAATTCTACCAAAGTAAAGGGAAGTACGGTTTTGTCTGCAATACCTAAGTTTTTAGACAATGAACCCGTGGCAATGTTTCTTACAATTACTTCGATGTAGATAACTTCTGCTGCTTTGTGCAACATGTTGTTGTCATCAATGGTACTTACGTAGTGTGTAGGGATACCTTTTTCATCCAAAAATTTGAAAAGCTCAGTAGAGATTTGGTTGTTTAAAGCACCTTTACCTTCTTCTGATGATTTCTTTTCACCATTAAATGCAGTCAAAGAGTCTTTAAATTCAGAGATAAGAAGATTCTCATCTGCTGTTTTCCAAATTTTCTTTGCTTTGCCTTCGTAGAGGAGGCTCGTTTTTTCCATTATTTGTTTCCTTTGTTTGTAATAATCAGTGCTTTTAAAATGTCTACAGCAGACTTTAGCTGTGCATCTTTGTAGAGTTGTTCTTCTGTAATGATCGTATCATCTACTTCTGTTTCATTGTTCTCTGAAGACGGCGTAGTTTTATCCGTTTTTGTTTTCTTTGTTTTCTTCGTATCTATCTTCTCTAACTCACTCTCTAAGTGCTTTTTGAGATCTCTCTCTTTAAGCAAGATAGGGTCTTCGATGTAATCAATTTTCCCTAAGTGTACAAGAATGTCTGGTGTCACACCTACGGCTTGTATGGTACGTCCTGAAGGGAGGTAATAACGCGCAACGGTCAGTTTAAGTGCTTCATCTTGCCCTATAGGCATCACCACTTGTACCGAACCTTTTCCAAAGGTCTTTTCACCCACAACGATAGAACGGTTAAAGTCTTGCAAAGCACCTGATACAATCTCAGAAGCAGAAGCTGAACCACCATTTACAAGTACAACAATAGGTGTTTTTGTGTCTGTATGTTTCTTACTGGCTTTGTAGTCTAGGTTTTCACCGCGTACTTTACCTTTTTGGCTGACAATGACACCTTTTTCAACAAAAAGGTCTACCAAACCAACTGCTTGGCCAAGAAGTCCACCAGGGTTGTTTCTAAGGTCTAAAATGATCCCTTGGGTGTTGTTATGCTCTTTGATGGCTTCTTCAACACCAGAAACTACTTTTTGGTCAAAAGAAGTGACATGGATGTAAAGCACTTTGTCTTCAATGCTTTTTGCATAGACTGATTGGATTTTAATGATGTCTCTTGTGATTTTAATTTTAAGAGGTTTTGGCTCTTTCTTACGGATGATCGTCAGAACTAAAGAGGTACCAGGTTTCCCTCTCATTAGTTTGACAGATTCATCAATATTCATACCGATGGTAGCCACTTCGTTGATTTTTAAGATGATATCACCTGCCTTGACACCGGCTTTAAATGCAGGTGTACCGACAATCGGTGCAATAACCGTTAAGGCACCTTCTTTCATACCAATAGAGATACCAAGGCCTCCAAACTCACCTTTAGTTTGTACAGAAAGGTCTTTGTATGCTTTGGTGTCCATAAATGTTGAGTGGGCATCAAGATTGCTTAACAGTCCTTTGAGGGCTTTGTCTACAAGGTCAGTGGTATTGACGTCATCAACATACTGGCTTTCAATGACATTGAGGATTTGTGTGAACTTGATGTATGCTTCAAGTTTTTCTTTTGCAGAAGAGGGGCCTTTGGTATTTTCTTTTGCTTGAGCAAAAGAACCAAATAAATAGGCGACAGTCAGTGTAGACAATACACCTGCTGCTATAATTTTTTTACTTTTTTTAATCATATTTGTGAGTTCTCCAAATTGGTTTATAATTTTATTAAAAAACATCTAAGAGGTTGCTTTTTAGAACTATAGCTAGTGAAAGTAAATGATATTTTTTCTTTATTGTTGTTGTGTGTGGGTTGTTTATGTTTGTTTGGTTTCCTTTTTACTGAACTGTGGTGATGTTTCTCTTCATACTTTTCTAGAAAAGTATGCAAAAGTCGTCGTGGCTCTCGAATCGCGTTGCTTTCAAGGGCGTTCGCCACGACAGGGCACACGTTGTGTGATTGATGAGGGAAGAGCAAGAGCCTATGTGGATATTTTATGTTCATGGTTAGGCGTTTGATATGTGATATACTCATAAAATGAATATAGAAGAAAACATACAAAAAGCAAAAATACTATTAGAAGAGGCAGATGCCATTTTTATTACTGCTGGGGCAGGGATGGGGGTGGACTCTGGTTTGCCTGATTTTAGAGGGAAAGAAGGGTTTTGGACTGCGTATCCTAGAGCCAAAGAGTTGGGACTTAACTTTGAAGATATGGCAAACCCTGAGTGGTTTGAGTCTGACCCCCAACTTGCTTGGGCTTTTTATGGGCATAGGTTGCACCTTTACCGTGAAACAGTACCTCATGAGGGTTTTAGACAGCTTTTAGAACTCTCTCATACTAAAAAATATGGAGTATTTGTATTTACATCAAATGTCGATGGTCAGTTTCAAAAAGCAGGGTACAAAGAAGAACAGATCATGGAATGTCATGGCTCCATCCATCATCTTCAATGTAGTGCTGATTGTCATGAAAAGATTTGGTCAGCTGAAGATATTTTTATAGAAATTGAAGAGGGATTTAAAGCAAAAATACCTTTACCTCTTTGTCCAGTCTGTGGAGCAATGGCAAGACCAAACATACTCATGTTTGGTGATTTTTCATGGGAACATAAACGTACTTCTGCACAAAGAGTAAAGTTGGTCTCTTGGATGGATAAACTTGAATGTGAGGGTGCAAAACTTGCTATTGTAGAAATGGGTGCAGGAACTGCTGTACCTACGGTAAGAAATACCTCCGAACAAATAGCCCAAAGGTTTGACGTCCCTCTCATACGCATAAACCCTAGAGAGAGCTTTGGTGCTGAGTTAGGATTGGAGATGGGAGCTGTTGAAGCACTTTCTAAGATTATGGTTTAAAGATTTTTCATTATAATATATCCTATATAGCACATTTTATAAGGTTTTCTATGGGAGAGTACAAAGAATGGTCTCTAAACGTCGCATTGAATTAAAAAATATACAATGTCGTATATAGGATGTTGTAACCTCATAATAAAGCAGTGCATGACGCAACTTCATAGTGCATAGTGTTTCAATATAGACGATAGCAGGATACTGCGAAAGTGATGACTAATGGCTAAAACAAACTATTCTTATGAAAAACGGGGCCGAGAACTCGAGAAGCAGAAGAAACAAGAAGAAAAACGTCAAAAAAAGCTAAATAAGAAAAATGATGCCGAAGAAGAGGTAGAAGTTGAATCCCCATCATCTACTAATGATTCTTCAGGGGAAGAATAGTCCCCTAAAAAAGACAGTGTTTTTATGTGAGAGTAGAGTTTTATAAAAAGACCTCTTGGTCTCTTTATGAAACTATTTAAACTATGGACAGATCTCTCTGTCCATGGATAGTCTTAGAGACCAGTAACGTTTTCAGCTTGTAAGCCTTTTTCGCCTTTTCCGATCTCAAAAGTAACTTTTTGACCTTCATTAAGAGAAACACGGTCGTAACCATTACTATTAATTTGACGATAATGTACAAATACATCGTCCCCGCCTGCTTCTTGCTCTATAAAACCAAAACCTTTTTCACTGTTGAACCATTTTACTGTTCCGTTTACTAATGTTGCCATTGTTATTCCTTTTGTTGTGTGTACACATCATTGCTGAAGTGCTTAAAATATAAATT
>WTAE01000207.1 GCA_013139765.1 Sulfurovum sp. | reverse complement strand
AAAATTAAAATGAAAAAATCTGGTGAGATTACAGTAATCGTTGAAGGTACGGATGGTAAATTTTACTCTAAGAAACTTTCATTAGAAGTTGCACTTGGTGGATGTGAAGGTTAATCCCTTCCTTACACTTACTATAGATAAACTATTAAAGGAAAAATAGATGAAAAAATTAATGTTAGCACTTACAAGTGTCGCACTTATGGCTACAGCAGCAATGGCTGAAGCTCCAGCTACAGCAGCAACTCAAGTTAAAATGAAAATTAAAGCGAAAGAAAAAGCTGGCGTAGTTAAAGCAAAAGTTTCTATCTCTCACGATATGCTTACGTATGATCAAGCAAAGAAAAAAGGTCAAGAAGCAGACTTTATTACTCACATTACTGCAACTGCAGGTGGAAAAGTAGTATATGATGTATCTACAAGCCAGTTCCTTTCTAAAAACCCATTGATTAAATTTCAATTTGCGGGTAAAAAAGGTGACGAGTTAAAAGTTACATACACACAACTTAAGGGTGGAGTATTTTTTGATACTAAAGAAATTAAATAATTTAATTTCTTCGTTTGTACCGTCTTTGACGGTATAAACAACTTTAGTATATGTGAATATCTTAAGGGGTATTTATCTATATTAAAACGTAGGTTTAGTCTATTTTGAACCAGTGTGTAACTTCTCTATGAAGTGTGGCTTCTTTTCTCTTTTGGAAGTGTAAATTTAAATCAAACCCTTTTTCTCCATGACCTTCTTTATACTCTTTGATAAAAGCCGTGTACAGACTCTCTTTCATTGCAGTGAGTGCATAGGTTACTTTATGAAAAGTAGCTTGGTTATTTTCAATCTCTTCACGATGTGTCTCCGAGAGGTTTATACTTCCATAACGTTCTGTCTCTTCTCTCGTCATATTCATTTCAACATAAGCACGCATAGAAGCAAAAATATGCTCAAATTGTGTGTAAGGCATATCAGTGTCTAAGATATGGGTTGCTTCGGCTTCTGTATAGCCCCAAGCACCCTTTATATCCAAGTCTGAATCAAAGGCTGAGAGAATAACCTCTTTGAGATCACCCTCAGACTTTAACCTTTGAAAATCAGACATCTTAGAGTCCAGCTTCTTTGATGGCTTCTGTTCTTGCATGGGCCATAAGTGGTTCAAAAACCAATTTTAAGTTTCCATTACTCATGATGTCATCGAGTGCATAAAGTGTAAGTCCAATACGGTGGTCGGTTAGTCTATTTTGCGGGTAGTTGTAGGTACGTATCTTTTCTGAACGTGAACCTGAACCTACTTGTAGTTTTCTTTGACTTGAAGACTCATCTAAACTTTTTTGTAAAGCAGCTTCATAGACTCTGGCTTTAAGGACTTTCATCGCTTTTGCTTTGTTTTTGTGTTGTGACTTTTCATCTTGGATGGCAGCAACAATCCCTGTTGGGATGTGTGTAAGACGTACGGCTGAGTCTGTTGTGTTAACTGACTGCCCACCACATCCACTTGAACGGTAGGTGTCCATCTTAATTTCATTTGGTTTGAGATCCACTTCTACATCATCCACTTCAGGGATCACTGCGACAGTAATAGCCGAAGTATGTACGCGTCCTTGTGTTTCTGTGTCTGGGACACGTTGTACACGGTGGATTCCTCCCTCGTATTTGAGCGCAGAATAAACATTTTCACCGTTTATTTGCGCAATAAGTTCTTTGTAGCCACCTGCGGTTCCATCTGAAGAAGACATGATTTCAATCTTCCAGCCTACTTGCTCAGCATAACGTGAATACATACGGAAAATATCGGCAACAAAAAGGGCTGCTTCATCCCCACCTGCACCTGCTCTAAGCTCTAACAGAATGTTTTTATCATCATTTTTATCTTTAGGCAACATAAGAATTTTGATGTCTGCTTCTAGTTGAGGCAATAGTGGTTCAAGTTCAGTGAGTTCTTCTTTTGCAAGATCTCCCAACTCTGCGTCACCCAAAAGTTCTTTGTTCTCAACGATGGCATCGTAGGTTTCTATGTAGAGATTGGCTTTGTCAACCAATTCATTCAGTCCTGACTGCTCTTTAGAGAGTTCTGTCATACGAGAAATATCTGAAGCGATATCTGGAGAAGAGAGAAGTTCTGTAATTTTGTTGTGTCTATCTATAAAAGGTTGTAGTTTTTCTTTGAACATGTGTGTTCTTTGTATTGGATTGTTTGGGGGGTATTATAAGATAACTAGCCTTGAAGGCTAGTTGGTGGAGTAAAAAGGAAGTTTATGCTTCGATTTTGTTTACCATTTTGTGAAGACGGCTTACTTTTCTTGCTGCAGTAGATTTTTTGATAAAACCTTTGCTTACAAGTGAGTGGATATTTTTGTTTGCAGTTGCAAATGCTGTAGTTGCTGCTGCTTTGTCTGAAGCTTCTACTGCTTCATGTACTGATTTAACGATGTTTTTGATTCTTGTTCTGTAGTATCTGTTTCTCTCTGTTTTCTTAGCAGAAATTAAGATACGTTTCTTCGCTGACTTGTTGTTTGCCATAGTCGTTTCCTTAATGTGTATTACTCTATTAGCCCTGTAGGCTTTGGAGTGAAATTAGTGCGCGAATGATATCTAAAAGAAGATTAAAGCATTATTAAATCTACGGGTTAATCTACCTTATCGATGCGGTATCCTTTCTTCCTAAGCTCTTCGATTAAACCATTTTCTTCTGCCAGGTGCCCTGCCCCAACAGCAAAAAAATAATTTTGTTGAGGATTCTTTTGTAAGATGAGATGTATACGTTGAAGAAAACGGCTGTTTCTTTCTGTAAGGAGGGATGCAAAAAGCTTTTCATCAAGTGCCTGGATTTTGGGATCTTTGTCTTTAAAGGTGTTCTGTAACTCACTAAATCCCACAAGCTCACCTTTGATGTACCACTTTTTGAGGGCTTGTGTGTATTGTTCGTTTTCTGTTTGGTTCATGCTGTCTATAAGAAGGAGTTCCTGTTCCCCGGGTGAGAGAATGTCAAAGTAGACAAGTTGTTCTTTTGGCGTTTCCAGACCCAGGGAAGGCATAGAAATATCATTTGCACTTTTTACGAGGCGTTCATCCATAAACAATACGTGAGGGTTCTTTTTTGATTCAGTATAGTTTACAAGCAGCAGGGCAATAGCCCAGGTTTTAAATATAGAGAGTGTGTGTGTCGAGAGAGGTATCTTTGCCTTCTTGATGTGTTGTTGTAGACGTTTAAAAGTGGAAGAAGAGAGACGCTTTCGCAAAGGGAGTAAGTGAGATGCTTGCATGAAGTTCTGAATCATCTCATAGCTCTTCTTTGTCATAGTTGTTTCGCTATAGAGTGTTTGTGTACTTTCAAGCACTTGTGTGACTTTCAAGGGAAGGTCATTGACTTCTTTGTCTCTGCTGTGGTAGGTTCCAAAGAGATAGGATGGTTTGGCAAGATTTTTGTGCTCTATTTCCCACAGCATAATAGCCCGTGCGTCATTTGCGCAGGAGAGTACCGATAAAAGGCTCAGGAAGAGGAGTATTCGTCGTATCATAACTGATATGTTAATCAAATTTGCGTTAAAATATTCCTTAAATAACTATATAGGAACTATTTTGGAACTTTTTGGAACAGATGGTGTACGTGGAAAAGCAGGGAAAAAAGTATCTGCAGTCAATGCCATGCGATTGGCAATGGCTACAGGGATATATTTTAAACAATTTGCAACAACCAATAAAATTTTAGTAGGTAAAGATACAAGACGCAGTGGCTATATGATCGAAAATGCTATTGTCTCGGGACTGACTGCTGTAGGTTTTGATGTAATACAGATAGGACCTATGCCAACACCGGCTATCGCTTTTCTAACAGAGAATATGCGTTGTGACGCAGGGATCATGATCTCTGCCAGCCATAA
>WTAE01000203.1 GCA_013139765.1 Sulfurovum sp. | reverse complement strand
AAACAGAGAAGTTCCAACATTTAGAGCTGGTGATACTTTAAGAGTAGCAGTAAGCATTAAAGAGGGTGAAAAAGTAAGAGTACAAAACTTTGAAGGTCTTTGTATTGCTATTAGAGGTCAAGGGACTGGTAGAACATTCATGGTAAGAAAAATGGGTGCTAATTCTATTGGTGTTGAAAGAATTTTCCCACTTTACTCTGACTCAATTCAAAAGATTGAAGTACTTAGACGTGGTAGAATTAGAAGAGCTAAATTGTTCTACCTTAGAGAGCTTAAAGGTAAAGCAGCACGTATCAAAGAACTAAGAAGAAGATAATCTTTCTATTTGCTTCATTGCATCTTTGGAGGAGTTGTTCAGTCATGTACTGAACGTACACTCCTTCTCAACAACCTCCAAATCTACAACAAATCAAAGAGAAATCTTTATCTTCTTTATCGTGTAAACTCCCTTACACAAACCCAAAAACCTACATACAACTCAAAGAAAACACAACAAATCAAAAAGAAACTTTTTCCAATACTTCCGCAGCATTAAATCTTCAACTTATAAATAAATTCACTACAATAAAATACTATTTAGTTATAATATATTTTAAAAATTCACCTAGGGAAAGAACTATATGTTATCTACCATATTTCACAAACTTATTTCACTTTTTCAACTGATTCTTGTACTGATTTATATCGTTTTTGAAGAACTTATTTGGGAGGGGATTTCTAAACCTATTTATGAGTTTATTCACTCACTTAAAATTTTACATAAAATTGAAGAGGCTTTACATTCAGTGAATGCCTATGTCATACTTATCATCTTTATTGTTCTTTTAGCGATGGTTGAGACCTTGGGGATCTATGCGGGTATACTCTTTGTGAGTGGTAAAATAGGGCAGGGTTTGACACTTTACTTGGCCAAAGTGCCTATTGCTGCGTTTACCTTTTGGCTGTTTCGCATTACTGAAGACAAACTCATGACCTTTGGCTGGTTTAAATGGCTTTATGAGAAGCTTTTAGCTGGTATATCATGGCTTAAAGCCACAGAAATGTACCAAAAAACGATGCATAAACTTGAACTCACTAAGGTAAAACTTCGTGTTTGGAAAAAGAAGTTCCTTGAAAAAGAGAGTCTTTTTGTGAAGAAGTTAAAAAGTATGTATAGCCAGATCAAAAGTACGTTAAAAAAATAATGTTTAAAGCCAAAACCCTTTATTGGATTGCAGGACTATTGCTCCTTACCTTTGTCATACTTTTCTTTTCCGTTGAAGAGGTTGAAACATTTGTGGTTGCTTTGGTTTTACGCATCTTCTTCTTTTTGAAGAAAAATATTATTGCACTTTTAACAGCTTTTTTTCTTGTAAAAGGAAAGTTTATACTCACTCTTTTTCTCAAAAAAGTTGCTTTTCTCTCAGCTACGGGTTTGGGGAAACGGTATCTTATTGAAAAAGTACTCAATGAAAAACTAAAAATACACTTCTTTGACCACATTGCAGCAGATATAAAACAACTTATTGACTACATTAAAAAGAATTTTAAAGACTTTCCTATTGTGAAACAATTTGTAGCCGGATTTGCTTTTTTAGGCTCTTTGAGTTTTGTGGGTAAGTTTATGGGTGGCATGTTGGCAATGAAAGTGTTTATTGCTAAGTTTTGGTCTTTTCTTTTGGCATTGTTACTGAAGTTTTCTACGGGAATTTTATACTTTTTTACAGACTATCTTTGGGGTTCATGGATTGCACCACTGGTCGAAATACTGCTTTTCTCATGGCTCTTAGAGTGGATGGAAAAAGTACCTTTTCTTAAAAAGTATTTGCTCAAGATTTATGCAGGTATTTTGCATCTTTGGCGCTTTGTTGAGGTTATCATTGAAAAAGTATTTCATATTCCTTTACAGAAGTTCTTTTCTTATCTTGCGATGAAAGTGAAAAAAGCTATTTATGCGTTTATAGGCTACAAGAGGGTCTGTGCTTGGAAAAGGTTACAAGAGTTAAGAGCTTTACGTCTGAATGCTTTTAAGACATTGGCAGAGAAGCGTGAAAGCCATAAAGTGAGTAAAACAAGAGAAAGAAAAGAGAATGCACGTACACGTTTGCGTGAAAAAAGAAAGAAGAGGACTTAATAGTCTCTATTTTTCATGGCTTGTTGTGCTTCTCTGTCTAAGGTTTTACCTTTCATATCTGCACGTTTGTCATGCAGTTGTTTCCCTTTGGCAATGGCAATACTTACTTTGGCTAAGTTACGCTCATTAAAGTAAATCATGAGTGGTACAATGGTAAACCCATCTTTATGTACTTTCGTATGTAGTTTTTGAAGTTGTTTTTTGTGTAAAAGCAGTTTTCTTGGTGTTCTTGTGTCTGGCACATAGTTTCTGTTGCTAGTCTCCAAGTGGGCAATATGCGCATTCATAATGTACAATTCACCTTGGATGAAACGACAAAAAGCATCTGCAAGGTTTGCACGTTTTGCACGTAAGGCTTTTACTTCTGATCCCGCAAGCACAATGCCTGCTTCAAACTTTTCAAGTATCTCATAATCGTGTCTGGCCTTTTTGTTTTGTGCAACGATGTTGATACCCAAAAATGTCCTTTAGTCTATAGTTTACGCAATTATATCATATAATCTTGGCATGGAAACACTAGAGACAGAACTTCAGCATGAAGCCTTAGAAATACTTTATCAAGATGCTTACATTGTAGCTATCAATAAGCCCTCAGGCTTACTGGTGCACAAGTCTCCTATAGATAAAAGGGAGACACGATTTGCATTACAAGAACTGCGTAATCAAATTGGACAGTATGTTCATCCTGTACACCGTTTAGACAAGCCAACATCAGGTGTGTTATTGTTTGCTTTAAACAAGGAAATGGCACAGAAAATGTCTTTGGCTTTTCGTGAAAATGAAATTAAGAAAGAGTACATTGCTATTGTCCGTGGATATACAGAAGAAGTTTCTTGTATTGACTATGCCCTCAAACAAATGTTAGATACAAAAGAAGAGAAGCGTTTAGGCATTACTAAAGAAGAACAAGAAGCCATAACAGACTTTAAACGTTTGGCTACGGTTGAGCTTCCTTATGCTGTGAGCCGTTATCCTGTGGCACGTTACTCATTGCTGCAACTCAAACCAAGTACAGGTAGAAAACACCAACTTAGACGGCATATGAAACATATTTTTCATCCGATTGTGGGAGATACCAAACATGGGCGAGGGGAACATAACAAACTCTTTCGTGAAAAGTTTGACTGTCATAGACTGCTTTTACATGCACACAGAGTAACATTTACACATCCCGTCACTCAAAAGAACACAGAGATTATTGCACCTTTTGATGACGTTTTTGAAAGGTTATTTTTACACTTTGCTTGGGATGGTATAATACCGTATGAATGAACATAAAAATAACCCTATGCATGGGATCAAGTTACAACAAATATTAGAAGAGTTAGAAGCACGTTATGGTTGGGAAGTTTTAGCACAACTTATTCATATTAACTGTTTTGCTTTCGATCCGAGTATCAAGTCATGTTTAAAGTTTTTACGTAAAACACCTTGGGCAAGAACCAAGGTTGAGGCATTGTATCTTCAAATGTTGGCCAAACCACTTGAAGATCCAAAAGAAGAAGGCTAGTAAGTCTTTATCGCATCATTGATTTGTACATAGGCTTGAGCCGGAGTAGATTCAAAGTAAGGAATGTTATGTTTCTTTGCAAAATCTTTGGTCATTTTTTGTACTTTTAGTAAGTTAAAACGTGGTGCTTTTGGAAAGAGGTGATGTTCAATTTGTGTGTTGAGTCCACCATAAAACCAGTGTACCAAAAAACCACCTTTTAAAGAACGGCTTCCTCTCATTTGTAACTCCATCCATGAAAAATCTTTGGCTTGTTCTTCTGTAAATGTTTCACAGCCTAAGTGGTTGGTAATAAAACCAAAAGCCAACCATGGTGAAAGCACAAAGTTCATGACAAGTGCGACTATCAGTGTATCTGCCCCACCAATCTGCGTGTAGAGTGTTCCCCAAATGAGTGGCCAGTGTAGTAACATGAGTGCAAACTCACCCCAAAGTTTACGTTTAATGACAAAAGAGTAAGACTGGGCAATAAAAGCAGGGAACATAAAAAACATTGCACCCCAAAATACCACATGTTTGTACTTTTTCAAAAAGGGACTGTTTCCTTTGTTGGGTGTAAACGCACCATCTAAAGCGCGGATGTCTTCATCTTTTTCTACAATGTTACAGTAAGTGTGGTGGTTGACATTGTGTTTGTAGTCCCACCATGAAGAAGAGTTAGAGAGTATGAGGGCTGAAAAAGGGTAAGAGAGTTTCATAGAGAGACTCTTACTTTTAAAGTATTGTCTGTGCAAGATGTCATGAGAAACAAAAACAGAACGTGTAAAAAGAAGGGTTAAAAAGAGTGCAAGAAGCACAGGGTGCCAGAGAGGTGCTGTTGCTAATGCAGTCACAACAGAGACGATGATCGCAATCATCTCAAAGGTACCACGTAAAGGTACACGCTCAAGTAAACCGGCTTCTTTCACTTGGGATTTTAACTCATCAAATAATTCTGGATATTTTGCAACTGTAGACATGGCACTCTCTTTTTTGGTGTATTATAACAGTCTAATATTAATTGAATGTTAGGCGCACTTGCTGTGTTGTTACGCGAATATTCTTACTTTTAAGATAACTATATGGCGTACTTATGTTACACTATTGCTTAGGGAATTTTATGTTAACTCATATTTTGAACCACTACCAAGGTTCGAACATTAAAGGTTTAATGAATGAGAAAGCTTATGGCTTTAATTTACATATTAACAGTGTTTCTGCACGCTGATAACATGAACACCAATGAAAAACTACTACTGGGCTATAGTACCCAAGAAGAAGTGAGCAAAGAAGCACTCCTTGCTTTAAAAATCCACTTTATAGACAACCAACACTTGGCACAACTACAAGCACAAAATGATTTACACTTTAAAGTGGAACGTTTAGGTGACTACTACGTTACCGTCATTTACCCCATCCACTCTTTGGAAGTACGTAATGACTTACTGTTGAACCTAAGCCCACTTTTTTCTGACATGTTTTATATGGACAGTCAAGAAGAAGTGCTATTGGCTGAAGCTGAAAGTGACAAAAGTCTGAGTTTGAAAGTACCAACGAATAAAACAAAACAGCTACAAAAGAGTCAAAATCTAAAACCCAAAAATGCTGACTTAGGTCTACAATGGTTAGTCCTACTTCTACTGTCTACTGTGGGATTGATTATATTGGTTCGTAATAGAAAAAAGTTGAGTAAAATTAAACAAGGACAAGATGACATGCAAGACAATCAAAAGAAAATTGAAATAGAAATAAATACTGTAGGAGCGCAAAATGCCTAAAATGACTTTACTCTTGACCTTATGGATCTCTCTTCTTGTTTCAACTTTTGCAGGTGAACACTATATTGTTCTGACTCACGGGGAACAAGAGAATGTGAGCGAAGCCAAAAAAGTTTATGAGGCACAATCGAACATTGTTGTACCTAATAATGCAAGTTTAAATATGAAAAAAACAGGCACGCTTTATACTCTGATACTTGGTCCTTTTGAATCAAATGATGTGTATGCTTTGGCGTATATACAGTTAAAAGAGAAATTTCCTTCTGCCGTGATGATTGAAAATAAGAGTAAGGTTGTGCCAGTCCAAGCAAGTGTACGAAGTGTAGAGAAAAAAGTGTATGTAGACAAAAAAGTCATTGTTGAAAAAGAAGATGAGATTTTGTGGATGGCTCTTTTTGCCATGGCCCTCATAGGGATACTCTTTATGTTTCTCTCTTCCGAACAAATTAAACGCCTCAAAGCAGAACACAAAAAAATTAAATCACAACATAAAAAACTCGAAGAGAAACAACATGAAGTCTTGGCAAGTATGGGTGAAAATATCCATGCCCTTGCCCAAGAGAG
>WTAE01000172.1 GCA_013139765.1 Sulfurovum sp. | reverse complement strand
GCCTATATTTATGGCGCTAAGACCTACTGTGCTTGTTCCTAAAAGAACGACATAGGTAGAAGCTTGCAGATACTTAGTCGTCGTTATGTAGTTGTCCTGTAAACTCAAAGCCAAACTTCATTTTGTTGGCTATTTCTTCTTGTACTTCGTCTATGAGGTCGTCCGCTTCACTGTCTATTTGGTCTATGAGAAAATTCTTTTCTCTTTCACGTTTAAAGGTATGGATTTTGTAAGGTTTCTCTTTACCAAATTCTTCGACAAACTTTTCAAGTGTATCTTCCCAAACTATGCGCATTTCATGCTCTAGTGTTTCTGGTTCCTCTGCGTCTGGTAGTGTATAGTTGAATGCAACTACATCTAGGTAGGTGATGACTTCGAATGTCTGTTCAGATGTGACTTCATTATTTGGCATTTTTGTATCCTTTTGAATATAAGAGTAATTTTATCGGATTGTACACTATAAGTACTCTATAATTAGCATGGGTGCGTAAAAACTTTGATATTCATCAAGAAAAATTAGCATATAAGTGCTAGTAGGGGGATAGGTGAACGTACTGATAGATCATCTCACCATCAATTAAAAGCTAACGCACAAACCACCTGAATATGATACTTTACTAGTTCAGTAGCTCCAGCTACTGAACTCACTATCGGACCTTGGTTCTTTACACGCTTCTTTTTTCTAGAGCTATCACCTTTAGTGCAGTAATTTTTATACTATGAGTTTGGTTTTGTTGTTTGTATTCTGATTGGGGTTCAACAGCTGGAGTTTTTGAACGAGAAAGAAAAATGCAAGATAAAAACCTTATAAAATTATATATTTTATAAGGTTTTGACAACAAGACATTTTTGATATACTCTAAATAGTAAAATATAGAAATAGAAGAACACTTTGATCCTTTAAAGATAATTATACTCATTAAGGAGACAATATGAAAATCACACACTTTCTCTACAATGCATTCATAATAGAATCAGGACATAAAAAAATCGCCATCGACCCAGGAGGGCTGATGTTTTATTTTTTTAGATTCACAACTTTAATCCCTAGATCTGAATGGGGAAGTATCACACACATTTTTGTCACCCATGGCGATCCTGATCATCATTGGCATACAGATAGAGTTGCTGAAGTTTCTAATGCACCTATTATATGTAATGAAACTATGGTGAGAAATATAAATGGAAAAAATTTGATGCTTGGTCCACGTGATAAAGGTCTGGTTTTTACTACAGAAATTCATAATTTTCATACACTTAAAGTTGATGAAACCATTGAGCTTGATGACATGTCTATCACAGGGATCAAGTCAACACATGGTCCATTTACTTTGAAACTTGGTCCTTTTTCCAAAACCCTGTACCCAGGTCCAGAAGAAAGAGTCGGTTGGGGTGCCATTGGTTTTCAAATTGAGTTAGATGGGAAAAAGATCGTTAACCTTGGTGATACTCTTTTACATGAAAAAGAGTGGCAGAAGATTCATGAACCTGATGTATTGATGGTACCCATTGGAGGAAAAGAAATACATAATACCATGGATGAACAAGAGGCTCTAAAGGCGATAAGTATCATAAAACCCAAATTAGTCATACCGTGCCATTATAATTGTCCTGCACTTTTTACTAAAACATATAATCCTGCTGATGAAATTATGTTTAAAAAGGAAGTTGAAGAAATGGGTATAGAGTGTGTCATTCTCAAAATGGGTGACTCAGTTGATTTGTAGAGCCAATCAAAACCTTATAAAGTTATATATTTTATAAGGTTTTAGTATTTTCTATTCTTTGAAGTAAAATTAACTTTTCAAAACAGTAGCATAATGGAGATTCTTTAATAAAATGAAATGTCGTTGGCTAACTTTTTTCTAAAATTTAAACTGATATTGAAGTAAAAAAGTATCTTCATTAAAGAAGGCGCCACTGGCATACTTTTCAAATTCTGCTGCCACATCTGAATTTACATCCCCGGCATCACCACCTGCAAGTACATAATTTAACTGTATACGATGTCTATTCCTATTTCTTTTACTTCTTCGATCCATTTTGTTGTTTTCAGGATTTATATAATAGTTTAAGCCCAAGTATGTGTTACTTACTTCTGTCTCATCAAAACCGACTTTCTCTCCTTCTCCACCAATATATTTTATAGCTACTTCAAGGGTATCAGTAAGATAATATGTACCGGTTAATGCTAATGTTTTAACATTCCAACCATCAACACCCCTAATATTCTCACTATCGTAATATTCAGCTTTTATATTTGATCTATCAAAATGTGAATCGATACCAATATTGAATACTCTATAATCTTCCGGACCAGTATTTGGATTATACTTTGAATCATCTATACCACCTGCACTCTGAGAGATACCATAAGATGCTTCAGTATGAATCAACTCTGTCCAGTCAAACATGATACGACCTATATATGCATTGGCATCTCCCGGTTTTGCATTTGTAACCGCACCGGAACGTCCAGTTTGTCCAGCGATCATGATATCATAGCCAAAACCTTTCCAGGGACGCTCATGACCCATCTCAAGACCATCAACTTTTCCATGATTGCCAAAACCCATATCGCGACCTGAGATCATCACACCAAATGCACGCTCAAATGCCAGTTTTTTGTCAAAACCACGTTTGATGACATCAAGGTTCCAACCCGGGATTGTAAAGCTCATACCTACCGGTGTTTTGATCACACCGATTTTTATCACCACTGCGTCATTAAATTTATATGCAATAAATGCATCTTTTACCAAATCTGCTACACCTATACCTCCATTATCTGACGCGTCTTTGGCAAAGTCTAAAAATACTTTACCCGATAATGAACCTGAAAAATATTTCCAACCTAAACGTAGCCGATCTACTTGAAAGGTATAATCACCATTTTGACTATTTCCAGATGCTACACCAATTTGTGAAAAACCAAAAAATACATGTTTGCTCTCTCTTCCAGTGATAGACTCTTTAGCCGGTACTACAAATTCCGTAACAACATTTTTAGCTTCTATAGGTTTTGTTATTACCATCAATAGTGCTACCGTTACCACAGATAATTTAATCATTCCCTTGCTCATCCTGTTTCCTTCATTATATAGCTGAATCATTTCCCAATAGCATCGAATTGATTGCAGAGTAAAAGAGCACATATCTCTTGTACAGGATTAAAAAGTTATAACTTTGTTGCTTTGCATCACCCAATCAGCAAGAATTTTCATTGTAGAAGATACTTTGTCATCAAAATAAGGTTCATTTTTTAAAATACCACAACGTGCATTACATGAACCGCACACCTGCAAATGTACACCATCCCTATATAGTTCCTTTAACATCGTTACCAAGTCATGATCATAGTGTTCAGGCTTAGTCATCTTATCTCGTGCCAAATCAACCGCATCATTCATTAAAAAAATGTGTACTTTTTCTTGATTATTGTGTAACTCTTTGGCTAGTCTTAGTGCATTCCATGTTACATCAGAGCCATCATACGGCTGATGGTTTAGTATAATTGTAATCATCTATTTTTCCTTTCTCAAAACAGTAGTGCCTAAACCGGTCTTTATAGGATACCCTGCATTTGCCCAACCTTTTAATCCACCTTCTAGGGTAGTTGCATTTTTATATCCCATCTCTCTTAAAACCTTAGAAGCCAAAGCGCCACGACCACCTCTACGGCAATACGTCACAATAACTGCATCTTTGTCTTTGATCAATTTCGTTACTTCCCATTCTAAATTACCTCGTGTGATAGAAAAAAAGTTTTCTTCGGTTATGTCATCAGACGGAATGCTTCCTTCTGATCTCTGTTCTCTTTCTCTTACATCAAGAACAATAACATCTTCGGCTTCATCAAGCAGTTTTTTTAATTTTTTAGGAGTCATTTCTCCCACTTCTTTTTTAGCTTGGTTTATTAAATCCATTTTACCCATGGGCTGAGCCATCACGACTAATGTTAATATCAATGGTAGTATTAGTAGTATTTTTTTCATTTTTCTTCCTTATTTGAGTGTATTCATGAGCGATTTTAATGTCTCAAATAGCGTGTTTGTTTGTATATGGAGTTCTTTGTTAGACTTTAATGTATCTAACATCATTTGCATATTTTGTGTTGATATGACAACATGATTATCTTTCTCATATATCGCAATTCTACATGGCATAAAAGGTGCGAAGTCAGGCTCATCAGTTAATACAAGTGCAGCTACTTTAGCTTGACATACCTCATAGATATATACTTTTCTCTCTATAGGAAAGCCTTTCTCTTTAACAACTTCATGATAGACATAATGGTGTAAAAGTGCTAAATTATGCTCAGCACATAATGCATCTACTTTATCGACAATATCCTCAATGTGCTTTTCACTTTTTACAGTATAAGTCATGAGGTGAAAGAGACTTTTTTTATCTATGAAATATTTCATAAGAAATTTTAACATTTTGTTTCCTTATTAATTAATTAGGCATTTAACTAAATACTTAAGAGTATGGTATAATAATTAAAATTATATGTCAAGGATGATTATGTTGGATATGAATCAAAAAATTAAAATCTTTAAAGCATTGGGAAATGAAACACGGTTTTTAATTTTCAAAAATGTATTTACAGGAGGGTACACCTGTTCACTAGATAAAAAAGATCCCAATGTTAATGTAAGTGCTCATGCAACTTGTGTAAGTACCATAGCTGAACATTTTGAGTTTTCTTTACCGACGATTTCAAAACATTTAAAAGAATTACGTGAAGCAAATATAGTAATTATGGAGAAAAAAGGCAATAAAATCTACATAGAACCTAACATAGAAACAGTTAGAGAACTAGGAGGATGTTTTTCTACCCTCGTAGATAACTTTGAAAAAAATCGTGAGTTTTTTTTTGATGATGTTGTATTGAGCTGATATTTAAAAATTAGGTCTTTTTATCTCTGCTTGTGTGGTTTCCACTACTCTTTTATCTATATAATCTTATTCGCTGTAGCGACGCTTGTGGACTATAAATATGTGTCCTCCCATAGAAAACCTTATAAAACATAATGCTATGGTATATATTATAAGGTTTTTACCTCTAAAGGTTTTTAGCGTATTTTATTGGACTTGAGGATTTTTTGCTAGAACTGACAACATACACGCATGTGAGTGAAGTTCTACTTTAATGACCCAAAGAAAAAGGGGAAAGGCTAGATTATTTAAGTCTTCTAAGCTATTACCACGAACTCAATTCACACACCACCTGAGCATGGTCACTTTGAAGTAAAGAACCATCTTTGTTTTCTTGAAGATGCTCATCCAAAACAGTATAGTTAGTTACTTTTTCTCTTAAATCATTTGAAATAAAGATGTAATCCAATACATTGCCTTTTCCTAGGAAATAACTTGTGGCTTTTCTCTTTGGTTCTTTTGCTTCTGGGTGAGGGTTGTAAACTTCTTGTTTGTAGTGGTAACTTGCATCATGTAAGACAAAATCTGATTTGCTTGTATCCTCGTAGTATTGTGGGTTCGATAATGCATCAATGGTGATGGAGAACTCTTTGTCATTTAAATCACAGAGTAGCACTGTGGGTTGTTTTTTGTATTGTTTTATGTCGTGAAAAAGTGAAGATGCTTCACAGAGTCTTTGTTTTAAAGATGCCGAATTTTTATATTCTAAGGCTTTTCCTACCAGTTCCTTTTTATGCGCTAAAGTATGGCTTTCATTAAATACGTATTCAAATTCATTGTTTCTATTGGACTTTAAATGACAGACATAGACTAACAGTTCTTTGTCATTGGGCAGTGTTATCATTGCCTTTATGGGGATACGTGAAAATTTAAATGCACCTTCATAATGGTGCTTTTCAATGCTAGGCTTATGTGCCTCTACA
>WTAE01000095.1 GCA_013139765.1 Sulfurovum sp. | reverse complement strand
TTTTCTTTTGCTGTATCTTTTTGTTCTGACATGAAATGCTTCCTTAAAATAGTTTCGAAATCTTTTCCCAATTATAGCTGATTACTTCATAGTTAAGGTGCTGACTAACTTCTTTTAATGAGGGCGTTCTATTAGAATGATATTGAGCATAGACTTTTAGTAATATAACTTATTCTTTTTTATATAATTAAAATAGAATTATATTAATTAGGGTATGATTAATAAAACAGTAAAAACATTGGAGATGAATAATGGCCGATCAAACAGAAATAGAAAGTGTAGTTATTAGGTTTTCAGGTGACTCTGGAGATGGAATGCAACTGACAGGAACACAGTTTTCAAATACCTCTGCGATCATGGGAAATGACATTGCAACCTTCCCTGACTACCCAGCAGAGATCAGGGCACCTAAAGGAACTGTTGCAGGTGTATCTGGGTATCAGATTCACTTTGGTTCACGAGAGATCTTTACGCCTGGTGATGCAGCAGATATGCTTGTAGCCTTTAACCCTGCAGCACTTAAGGTCAATCTAAAAGACCTTAAAAAGGGAGGTATTATCCTTCTTAACATTGATGCCTTTAGTGACAGTGCTCTTGCTAAAGCAGGTTATGAGAGTAATCCTCTTGAAACTGACGAGCTTGAAGGCTACCAACTTATTAAAGTACCTGTTGATTCTCAGACACTTGAAGCATTAAAAGATATTGACCTAGCTACAAAAAGTAAAAAACGTTGTAAAAACTTTTATGCACTGGGTATGACATACTTCTTATATCACAGGGAAATGGATACCACCTTGGATTGGATAGAGCAAAAGTTTAGCAATGACCCCGCATTACTAGAGGCTAACCAAACCGCGATGAAGGCTGGTGCCAATTTTGCTGAAACACTTGAGGAAGTTGTCTCTACGTACAAGGTCTCCAGCGCAAAAGTTGAGCCTGGAAAATACAGACAGATTAACGGGAATACTTCTACTGCATGGGGATTTATCAGAGCATCACAAGCTGCAAAACTCCCATTATTTTTAGGAAGTTACCCTATTACTCCCGCTTCAGATATTTTGCACGAACTCTCAAAGTATAAAGAGTTTGGTGTTAAGACATTTCAGGCAGAAGATGAAATTGCCGCCATTTGTACCTCTATTGGTGCAGGACTCACGGGTTCACTGGCTATCACTACTTCTTCTGGACCAGGAATAGCGCTTAAAGGCGAGGCCATTGGTCTAGCAATTAGTTATGAAATGCCCCTTGTTATCGTTAATGTTCAGCGTGGTGGTCCTTCCACAGGACTGCCAACTAAGACGGAACAATCAGACCTTTATCAGGCCTTCTACGGAAGAAATGGTGATTCTCCTCTCATTATAGTGGCTGCTTCTAGACCCAACGACTGTTTCCATATGGCGTATGAAGCCAGTCGCTTAGCATTGGAGCATATGACCCCCGTTATGCTTCTCACCGATGGATATGTAGCAAATGGTACGGAGCCATGGAAGATTCCAGATGTGGATGCACATTACGCTAACATAAACCACAAGATGCTAGACCCTAAGCAAGTAGATACAGAAAACTGGAGCTGGATAAAAAGAGACCCACAAACACATGTTAGAGACTGGGCTATTCCTGGAATGGCTGGTCTTGAACACAGGATAGGTGGTTTAGAAAAAGACTTTGATACGGGTAACATCTCTTATGATCCTAGCAACCATCAGAAAATGTGTACTGTCAGAGAAGAAAAAGTAGCTAAGGTAGCTGATAATATCCCCTTAGAAGAAGTCAAGGGGGATGAAAGTGGTGACCTCCTTGTCATCTCATGGGGTGGCACATACGGATCTGTGGAAATGGCAACAAGAGCACTGCAAAAAGAAGGTAAAAAAGTTTCTCTTATGCACTTACGCTATATCAATCCTATGCCAAGCAATGTCGCTGATATCATCAAAAATTTCAAGAAAGTTATTGTTCCCGAACTCAATATGGGACAATTGGTGCATATCATCAATGCAAGGTTTGCTTGTAATGCTATCTCATTCAACAAGGTTGAAGGGCTTCCTTTCAAGATCTCAGAGCTTACAGAAGCTTTTACTAATGCATTAAGCGAGGTTCAAAATGTCTGAAAATAACAATGTAGACTATACAAAAAAAGACTTTGTCAGTGATCAAGAAGTAAAGTGGTGCCCAGGATGTGGAGACTATGCAATCCTTTCGGCCATACAAACTGCCTTAAGTAAGATTGGCAGAAAAAGGGAAGATATCGTTTTTGTTTCAGGTATTGGTTGTTCTTCAAGATTTCCCTACTATCTAAATACCTACGGATACCACACTATACACGGTAGAGCCACTGCCATTGCCTCTGGTGTCAAGACAGCCAATCCTGACTTAAGTGTGTGGGTTATTACCGGTGATGGCGATAGTCTGTCCATTGGTGGTAATCATCTTATTCATGCGATCCGAAGAAATATTGATATGAATATTATTCTGTTTAACAACGAAACTTACGGCTTAACAAAAGGACAATACTCTCCGACAACAAAACAAGGTAAGGTAACCAAATCAACACCTTACGGCTCTTTGGATAGACCTTTTAGCCCTGCAAAGCTTGCTTTTGGTGCGAGTGCAACCTTTATTGCACGTACCTTGGACACCGACCCAAAGCACATAGAAAAAATCATGCTTGCGGCTGAAGAACATAGAGGGACCTCTTTTGTTGAAGTGCTTCAAAACTGTGTTATTTTTAATGATGGTTGTCACGCTGACTATACGGATAAAAAGACGCGAGATGATTATTCACTTAGGCTTGTAGATGGAAAAGCAATGACTTTTGGCAATGAAGTTAAAAAAGGGCTTATCCTTGATACGCTGACATTAAAAATTGTTGAGCTTGGAGAGAAGTATACGGAGGCAGACTGTCTTGTGCATGATAAAACAAATGAGATCCTTGCTTCGTTACTTGTATCTATTGATATGAACCCAGAAATGCCTAAACTCTATGGTGTGATATATGAAGTAAAAGATGTCATCTATAACAGACAAGTCACTGATCAAATCACTGAGGTTAAGGCTAAAAAAGGTGAGGGAGATTTTAACACATTACTTCATTCTGGTGATACATGGGAAGTGCAATAGGAAAATCAAGTAAAGAGAAATACTCGCTATGTTATACTTCTTTCTAATACAAAGGATAGACGATGGCATATATAGATTTAACGACAAAAAACTTTAGTGAAACACTTGATACAAACGAAATAGTAATTATCGATTTCTGGGCAGAATGGTGTGGTCCTTGTAAACAGTTTGCGCCTATTTTTGAAAAGGTAGCTGAAGATAATCCTGATATTGTCTTTGCTAAGGTCAATACAGAGGAACAACAAGCTGTAGCAACTCAGTATGGTATTCGTTCGATTCCCACACTTATGGTCAGTAGAGACGGTATCATCCTACTTAATCAAGCAGGTATGCTGCCTGAAGAAGCCTTTTCTAAGCTCATCGATCATGTGAAGGAGCTTGACATGGATAAAGTACGTGAAGAGATGGCTAAAGCTGAAGACGACGAGTAGTTCATTTTAAATAAGGGTACCTTTAATAACCCATTATGAGTGTATAGGGTTATTAGAGGGGCCCTTAAGCTTATTAAGTAACATTTTTTCTTCTTCTTGTGAGAGGAAGCGCCACTTAGCACTTTCAATGTCAAGTTTAAAACTGCCAATGCTCACTCGCTTCAACTCTAAAACCTTGAGGGGAGTCCCAAATTTTGGGTCCTTCATGGCTCCAAAAAGACGGCGAATGTGCCGATTTTTACCTTCGTCAATGATTATTCGGAGTTTTGTTTTTGCGCCACCCATGCCTAGTTTTTCAACACTAAGCGCTTTGAGTAAATCATGTTTACTTTCCACACCTTTTTTAGCCATTGCAATATGTTCATCTGTCACATGACCTCTCACCCAAATCTCGTAAACCTTCACACAATTTCCAGGTTTGGTCAATACGTTGCCAACTTTACCGTCGGTTGTAAACAGTAGAAGCCCCTTAGATTCTAAATCAAGGCGTCCAATGGGCATCCATCCGTCATTAAAAGCCCAATCGGGCAAAAGATCATATACTGTTTTCCGCCCAAGGTCGTCTGAGCGTGTGACAAGATACCCCTTGGGTTTATTGAGTGCAAAGAGTTTTTTTGAATCGTTTGTAGTGTCATTCATTGGGTGTATTCCTTATTGAACTCTCTGATTAATAGAGGTAGCAGTTCCAAGTTATAAAACTCTCTTATCTAAAATAAAATCGACTATCACATGTATAAAAGTTTGTATGCTTTGGTTTGCATCCACACGAAGGGTTGCGAGTTCTTTATAGGTATCTGTACGCTGTTCAAACAACGTTCTGGCTCTAGACTCATTCTGAAGCAAAGGGCGTTTAGCATGTTCCTTCGCGGGCAATCGGTTGAGTATCACGTCAAAGTCTGCATCGATATAAACAATAAGGGACTTTTCAGGTAGTGAATTATAGATAGGCAAACCACCACCTGTGGCAATTACTTGACCTTTATTTTGAGCGAGTTCATTGATGCATTTTTGTTCAAGAGCACGAAAATGCTCTTCACCCTTGTCTGCAAAAATCTCAGAAATACTTGCGCCTTGTTCTTTTTCAATGACAGAATCAACATCCACAAAATTTTTATGTAAATACCTTGCAAGAATTTTACCCACAGCAGTTTTACCAGATCCCATAAAGCCTATAAGTACTATATTATCGTATACCAATTGGTACCCCTTTTTAAGTATGACTAACCGTGAGGCTAGTCATCATCCTCATCATCTTCAAAATCACTTGGATCAAACTCTATTTTGACGGGTACTTCTACCACGGCTTGGAGTTCAGAGATGTCTTCAGCAGGGATATTGAGAGACATGGCGACAAAAGAGGTCAAGGCATTGTCATTTACAATTTCTTGGCATGTTTCAGAAGTGTTGTATATGGTAAGGATTCTGTCTTTTATGAGGATGTCATTGGTCGCAATATTTAAGTCTGCTGCTATGTTGTGTAAGTCTGGACGATTGAGAATAACCCCACTCACTTTCATTGAGAAGCCTTCTCTTATTTTTTTTCCTGGGAACATTTTTCTTCCTATTTTTTCTTTGCGTCGATTATAGCTAAATAGTTAAGAATATGCCTATTTCAGCGCGTAAATCAAAAAATATCTGACTCATGAATTGCTATAATTCGGTCAAGTTTATTGTTGTCGTTTATAAAGTCAGATAAAGTAGCAAAAGTATAGTAGTTACCCATAGTCTTTGCTCGAGGCTCACTTGCACCATTGTTCAGTTCTTCTGCAATAGATAAGTTACAATACTTGCTATATAGTACTGCATACTCTATTAGTGTTAATTGTTCTTTACTCATAAGTTCCCTAAGGAACGCTTCTTGTAGTTGTTTCATATGTTATCCTTTAGTGATGAGTTCATTTGTTTTTTTCATATCTGTGACTATACTGTAATACTCTTTAGGCGGTATGAGTGCTTGCTTTTAAATAATTCGTTTTTTGCTACAATACCCTAAAAAATAAGCGAATATATGAATTACCCAAAAGCCACAAAAAACCCAAAAACATTAACAAAACACAGGCATGAACGCATAGACAATTATTATTGGTTAAATAACAGAGAAGATGAGAAGGTGATTGACTACCTTCATGCTGAAAATGCTTATACCAAAGAAAAACTAGCATCTACCGAAGGGCTACAAAAAGAACTTTATGATGAGATGATAGCCAAGATAGTAAAAGATGACTCTTCTGTCCCGTATGAAAGCAATGGGTATTGGTATTATGCGCGTTATGAGGAGGGTAAAGATT
Source organism: Sulfurovum sp. (assembly GCA_013139765.1). Lineage (GTDB taxonomy): Bacteria > Campylobacterota > Campylobacteria > Campylobacterales > Sulfurovaceae > Sulfurovum. Next base: position 115 of record WTAE01000095.1, on the reverse strand, counting down.
ATCCTATTTATTGTCGCAAAAGAGAAACATTAGATGCCGATGAAGTAATCATCTTAGATGTGAATATTTTGGCAAAGGGCCATGCGTATTATGCTGTGGGTGGTTTGAGCATTAG
>WTAE01000202.1 GCA_013139765.1 Sulfurovum sp. | reverse complement strand
TGTACCACCATAATGTACTTGCATATGGCCAGTTAGAACCAAATACACGTTGTGGACCATCAGCATCTGGATCTGTTCTTTGAAACATAAGTGTTTTTTGCATCTCTTCTGCATTACCCGCAGTTAGTCTTGGGTAAAGCCCTGAGCCTGCACCAAAGTCACCGTGACAAGAAAGACATTTTTCTTCATAAATTGCATCACCATCTTCTACAGAACCTGAACCTTCAGGAAGACCTGTACCGTCTGGCATTACATCGATATCCCAAGCTTTCTGCTCATTTGCAGTTGCTGTTTTACCTTTGTTAAATGCAGTTTTATGTGCTTCTTCATTTGCATGGTATGCACCTGTTTTACCATTAACGATTGGGTAAATTACCCCACCATCAACAGCAAGTTTACCATTGTGACCATAAGTCTTTTTAACAGTGTCTGAAACCAAAGCGTTTGCAGGACCTACAGCATCGATTTCTCTTTTAGTGAAACCTGTAGTATCCATTTTTGCACTTGCTACTTCAGCTTTAGGGGCTGCTTTCGTTGCAGTGGCCTCTTTTTTCTCGTTATCTGCATTACATGCTGTTCCTAAGAACAGTACGGATGCAAGTAATGTTGTTGTAACAATATTTTTATGATAAGATTTGTACATTTGTAACCTCTCCTTTTGCATCTACTTCCCATGTATGAACGGCATTTCTATGGTAAACACCCTCAATACCTACTGCAGCTCTTTCGTTCTTAACAGTTGGTTGGACATGTCCTGCATCATCACTAGCACGTGAAGAAAGTAAGATTGGCTCACCTGTGTATTTATGCATCATTGAGAATCTAGTCCATGCTTTTTCAAGTACTAAACCTTTAAGAGATGCTTCTACCCAGTTTTTACCACCATCAAGTGAAATATCAACTGTTGTAATAGTTCCCATACCAGACCAAGCTAAACCTTCGATTTCTACCATATCACCTTTTTTAAGGTCAGACCATGGTTTCTCAGGACAAGGTGAAGTTACTACAGAGTTTACTTCATTTGCATAGAAGTGCTGTATTGCTTTACCTGTGTGCTTAAGTGCAGTATATTTAGATGTTTCTTCTTTTGCATAGAATGGCTCAGAAGCAAACTCTAGTCTTGCCAACCATTTAACACATAAGTTCGCTTCCCAACCTGGAACAACGATTCTAATTGGGTACCCTTGCTCAGGACGTAATGCCTCACCATTTTGTGCCCATACAATCATTGCATCATCAAGTACTTTATCCACAGGGATAGTTCTACCCATGTGAGAGTTATCAATACCTTCAGCTAACATCCATAAAGCTTCTGGCTTAAGACCAAGGTCTTTAAGAATGTCTTTGATGTATACACCAGTCCACTCTGCACAAGACATAAAGCCTTTAGCAAATTGAATTGAATTAAACTGAGGACCTCTCCACTCTGGTCCACCATTTGCTGGACACTCAAGGAAGTGGATTCTAGATACATTAGGGTATCTTTTTAGTTGTTCCATCGTTAAAACAATTGGCTTCTCAACAAGTCCGTGAATCATAAGTCTATGTTCATTAGGATTAATTGTTGGCGTACCACCATGGTGTCTGTTAAAGAAAAGACCATTTGGTGTAATAATACCACTCAAATCTTGGATAGGTGTTACAGCAATAGACGCTCTAAAGTTACCTGAAGAAAGAATTGGTGTAACTCTTCTTGTTACATTATGCTCATATGGAGAAGGTTGACCGTATAAATTTACATCAACACCATCACCAAATTTAAGGCTCCATGGTTTCTCTTCGATGATGTTAATATCATCCTCTGGATTTGCCTTAATGTGTTCGTTAGCATTTACTGTTACAGGTGCAACAACACTCGCTGCAGCAAGTGCGCTCATCGAATAAGCCGCTGTTTTTCTAAAGAAATCTCTTCTAGACGCTTGTTCTGATACTTCAGTTACAAGATCAAGTTCTTCTTTAGATACATTGTTTATCTTATTCATTAGTCCTCCTTAGTGTATTTTTGGAAATGACCATAGTCATGTGCATAGATTATAGTTAAACTTCTTTAAAAGAAGCCAAAAACTTATTATTACTATAAGTATACGCCTACAATACGAAGAAAAACGTAACAAATATGTATTAGGACTATAAATAAAATATATGATAAAAACAAGACTGTACAATTTTATTTATAAGATACTTTACCCTCTTATTAACAGTCTTATGTTAAAATTGTCACCTAAAAATTTTAAGGAGACGCTATGTCAAAACAAGCCATTGGAAAGATATCTGCACTCTTTATCTCTGTAAAAGGGGAGAGTAACCGTTTTGAAAAAGAGCAACTAAAATTAGATTCCCATGGTATTCTTACAGATAAGTTTCACAACACAAATGTTCAACGTTCCGTGCTTATTACCTCTTTGTCAAGTTATGACTTAGCTTTAAAACATGGCATTACAATGCCTTTTGGCTCTTTAGGTGAAAACCTGCTTATTGACTACAATCCCTACCATCTCAAAGCAGGGACACAACTTCATATTGGTAGTGCTATATTAGAGATTAGTCAAAACTGTACGATTTGTGACCATCTATCAAGTATTGATAAAAGTCTGCCAACATTGTTAAAAAATGATAGAGGGATTTTTGCAAAAGTCTTGCAAGAAGGGGAAATACTCAATGAGGATACGATTTACCTCATTGCATAAGTGATGTAAGTAACTAAAGAGGTCTCCCTCTTAGGAAACCTACTTTTTAGTCGTCAGTGTTTTAAGTATCTCTTCAAAGTCTTTCTGTGCGGTAATCAACACATCGTCTGAAGATTTATCTTCGATACCAAGAGATGCAATCCAGTTATACACAGAAGGGAATCCCATCTCAATCGTATCTGAACCCTTTAAGTTATACATGTACATTGAACAAGGTGCAAAAGCCCCCGCTTCAGGATGAAGTTTTGAGACAGTATAGATGACTGAAATGTTACAAATAGAATAAACATCATAAAAGTTATACACATTTAATGATCCCTCTTCAAAGTCATAATTTAAGTCATTAAAACCAGCCATAATAAACGATTTACCTGGCAATGCTGACTCAAATGCCATTTGAAAATCATCTTTTACTTCTTCCCAATCCGCACCTTTTTCCATGTTTAATGTTGCACGAGAAACAAGGGGACCTTTTGGTTTTAACATTTCATACGCCACTGTATCTAATGTTCCTCCAGGAAGAGCTGCTTTAATTGTATCTTCTACCAATTTACCATAAGCAAGAAGGTCTTTATCATCCGCAGGAATACTCATAATCTCCGCCATCGCTGATGCGCTTAAAGAAGAAACAGAAATTGTTTTTGTCCCTTTTTTAGTATAGATAGACATAGACATTGGCGTAAAAAGCCCTATTCTAGGGTGTTTTTTGGCTAATTTTAAGACATCATCTTTTTTAAACACAGTAAAAAGATTATAAACATCATAATCTGCTGTTTTATACGTTTTTATAAAAGGCGCAAGCATATTTCTATTGTCATTAATGAAGAAACCAGCTTTTTCAAATGCTGCTTCAATCGTTTTAGTGGTAATTTTCCCATCAGCATTAGGTGCTGTTAAAATGTTTACATTGTGTTTACCCGCTGCTAGTAGTCCTGTTGATACCAATACAGTGAGTATCAACCCTTTAGTAAAAAGTTTCATTAAAATCCTTTGCTTGTGTGTGAGACAGAGTTGTCAAACAACTTTATTTAAGCTACCAAAATAGCCAAAAGAAAATTGGAAAATCTGTACGTTAGGAACAACAAAGGGGATGAATCCTTTGTTGTGAAATACTAAAATCTATATCTAATATAAAATCTTGCATCTGTTGAAGTCTCAACAATATTTGCAAGGGTAGCTTGGGCAGCTGGATTTCCCGCTGCTGCTGCTGCTTTTACATCTGAAATTTTTTGAGATTGTCCGCTTGTACTCCCAAAGAAACCAAGGCTTCCTGTATACTCATAATCAACTTGAGTATATCTGATTTGCGCAGAAAGTGCTTCCGTTAACTGGTAAGTAAAGTATGCTTCATATGCATCACCACGTGCTGCAAGCTTAGAACCAGACATTGTGTCTTCAGCATATGTAAATGGTCTCCAGTACTCAGAACCATGATTATACTCTAAACCAAGAACACCATCTTCAACTACTGGCAATACCGCACCAACCCAAAAAGAAGTTCCTGTTTCACTTTCAGTTGAGCCAAGCATACCTGGAAGATCAAATGTACCACCCAGACCATCAGGGAAAGTTACTGTACCTCCATTAGGGTGTGACTTCGTCCAAGCAAAAGAACCAAATATTTTTGTGTCTGACAAGAAACCATCTTCAGCTAAACCATCAATCAGTATAGAAAATGCTGCACCTTCCATATCTCCAACTGTAGAGAAGCCAGTTAATAACCCTGTAGGACCTACGTTAGCATCGGGGACATTATAACCTCTATACCATGATGCCTTTGTAATAAATTGTCCATCATTATATGGTTCAAAAATAACCCCACCAAGGTTAATATCTTTAATATCAGAAGATGCTACATTACTTGTTGCATATTGTGCTGCATCAAGAACAGGACGGGCATTAGTTGAACCTTTCCCCATACATACTTTAAAACTCATACCTTGAATACCCGTAACAGTAGAAAGATCAATTTTTGAAGAAAGACCATCAAATTCAACATTGATTACATGACCAAGCGGTGAATTTTCAACATCATCTTCTCTAAGGTTAGCTAAGAACCCTCCAGTAGAAGGTCTTCTACCTAGTGAGAATGTCCAAGGAATTTCAGCACCAAAAAATTCTTCACCTAGGTATAACCAGTAAGCTTGTCTTACTTTTAAAGCATTATCTGTTAAAGCTTCATTTCCAATCCAGTCAAACAATGATCCAAAACTATGTCCTCTTTGACCTGTAAAGTCAGCACCAAATGCTTTGTTCATTGAAAGTTGCCCTTTGAAAACATTGTTTTCATCTGGTGCATACTCCATATTTAGCCAAAGTCTAAGAGACATAAGATCATCATTTTTAAGTGATGTACCATCTGCTAAATCATAGTTAATAACATCCATCGCAGTTCTTAAGTCAACACCCCATTTGATGTTATCTCCAGCATCATGTGCTTTAACTTTATTGATTTTTCTATTTTGTTTTTTAAGTTTTTTCTTGACATCTGCAAGTTCAGTCTCTAAATCACTTAGTCTATTCTCTAGTGAACTAGCGTTCACTGTGGTCAATGCCATCGCTGCTACAAGTGATGCCGTTACAATTTTCTTCATATTAACTCCTTAAATTATGTTTGTCCAAAAACATGTTAGTTGCTAGTTTAGACAAGATAGACTAAGTTTAGACTTAAATTAATGGTTTATGAATGAAATTGTAAGTTAGTTAATATGAAGTTATTATAGTTATTCGATAAGATAAAAATAAAAAAGGCCAACCCAAGCAAAACAAGGGAAAATGACAAACTTTTGGACAAGGAGAAAAAAGATACTTGGACTCGGCCTTTCTTAATACAAGTATAACGTGATAGCGTTAACGGTGAGTAACTGTAAGTTAATTAAAAATTAACGGCAGCTTATAATATGGCGAAAGAAATATTGACTTAAAGTATTAATAGCAATATATATTGTAAAAAAAGAGCCTTCAAGTGTTAAATAAAAGTACGAAACAAAGATAAAAAGATGATTATTGATTAAAATAAAGAGCATAAATATTGTAAAAAGAAGTGATGATGATAATTTATATGATTATTGTTAAGAGTTTGGAAGTTTGTGATAGTTATAACTCAAAGTGGCAGCGACCTACATTTCCACAGACGTAGCCTGCAGTATTATCGGCGATGGGAGGCTTGACTTCCAGGTTCGGAATGGAGCTGGGTATGACCCTCCCTC
>WTAE01000159.1 GCA_013139765.1 Sulfurovum sp. | reverse complement strand
TGCTTTTAAAAAAGGTGAAGAAGTCAACCGTATAAGCAGACAACTTTCCCAAGTTGAACTTAGCTTGTGGGCTGAGAGCCTTATTTAACTATGATTGAAGGAGTGTAAAATGTCTAATGAAAATCTTCACTATATAGAAGATGATAAAAATAGAAAACTCTATTATCATTTCACCCCTGCGGCTATTGGTTCAAACTTTATACCTCTTATTGTTATTTTAGACGATGCCTACAAAGCAGAGGAAAGAAATTTTGAGTATAAGATGTGGAACGTCCTCACACCTATAGACAGTGTTGGTTCTGAAAATGAAGGTTCTGCTTGGTTGGGGGAGAAGGGAGACTTTTATGTTAAAGATCTTTTACAAGAACTCATCACCCAAATTGCTGAGGAGCATGAGTGTGAGGAGCATATTTACTTGTATGGGTCTGGGAAAGGTGGGTATGGAGCCATTTTGCATGGGATGTTGTGTAAGGCAAATGCCATCTATGCACATTTACCACAGATAAGACTAGAAGAGACATATCTTAGAGATAGAAAAGAAAGTGACTTAACGAACTTTTTAAATGGCGAAGATGATTTTCCTATCTTTTACTTGTCTGACGAGGTCGATTCACCTAAAAGTAATTTAGTAAATGATACCGCTTATTTTATGGAAGCTTGTAAAAAACATGACATAAGAGTTCATTTAAACTTTTTTGAAAGTCTAAAAGAAGATGAAAACGCTAAAATAAAAAATGTTTTAGATACTTTTGAACGTATGATATCTCAATAGATATTCTTCTTGACTATTGTCAATACAGTACATTCCTGTTACGCTATAATTGTCCTAATAAAGCGTATATAAGGATATAAAAATGTTAATGGAAAGAACAGATGTACAACAAGTGTCAAATGCTATGATGAATATGTTACATGCAGAAGAGATAGATATTATTAATGATTTTCATGATGCTGCGTTAGCAAAAGATGTAGAGAAAGTTGATGAGCTTTTTGCAGTAGTTGAGTTTGATGTGGAAGACCACTTTTCAGAAGAAGAACAGATGATGGAAGAGAGTCAGTTTTATGGCATGCAAATGCATAAAAGTGAACATGACACCATGAGAGGTAAACTCAAAAAACTTCGTGAAAACTGGGATAAAACTAAAAACCCAGAACTTGTGATACGATTTTTAGAAGATGATTTTAAACATTGGATTGTTTTACACATCTCACGATGGGATTCTGAAACTGCCATGCATATTGGTGATACTAACTAGATATCTTAATAAACTTGTGATACCCTAAGAAAAAATCAACTATAAAAGTAAAAAGGGTTCACATTGAGTAATCAAATAACATCTATCATTGTCAATGAAAAGAGAGACTATCACAACTGTGAAATGACTTTCTCTTGCTCCATTGAACGTAACAGTAACAACTTCGAAATAGACCAAGACCAACCATATATCATCTATACAACACTTAAAGAAGTTGAAGTGCTCAATGAGGCGCTTGCTATTTACCAAGCAGAGGGTTTTAAAGAGAAGCTTTGGCGCTATACCAATGAAGTGGATGCTAGTACAAAGTACCCTGAGTTTGTTAAAGATTCTGAAACAGCAAAAGCTATAGGAAAAAAATTAAACGACTTATGTCAAGATAGCGATAGCTTGGTACAACTTCAAGAATATTGCATGGAGCAAGCTCCCACTTATGCAGATGATTTCAATATCAATAAAAGCATTGATGCCATTACTATCGATAATGACTGTAAAGAAATTAATGGTTATGAAGATTTAAAGTCATATCTTTTAACTTTAAAAGAAACAAAAGCAAACTTGTTCGCTTAGGACACCCTAGTATGACACTTAATAATCTTACCCTTGAAACCCCTTACCTTTCGCTAGATGAGGAGTTTCACAATCTCACAACACCCGAACCACTTGATGCACCCTACCTCATAAGCTTTAACCCTGAGGCTGCAAAACTCATAGACCTTGATGTTTCTGCCGCAGAAGACCCTCTTTTTCTAGAACTTCTTAATGCTAAATTTTTTCCTAAAGGTGCCCAACCTTTTGCCATGTGTTACGCAGGACATCAGTTTGGTCACTACAACCCTTGGCTTGGAGATGGAAGAGTGATGAACATGGGAAAAACAGAAGGTTGGAACTTACAGCTTAAAGGTTCTGGTGAAACACTCTACTCACGTGCAGCAGATGGAAAAGCAGCGATGCACTCCTCCATACGTGAGTACCTTATGTCTGAAGCGATGTTTCATTTGGGTGTGCCAACCACCCGTGCTTTAGGCATTATAGGTTCTAAAACAAAGATTATTCGTAAACGTATGGAGACTGCTGCGATTGTTCTTCGTATGTCAAGCTCCTGGGTACGTTTTGGTACCTTTGAATACTTCTACTACAGAAAACAAAATGAAAAGCTTGAAGCGCTTGCTGAGTACGTTATTAGCGAATCTTACCCTCACTTGGTTGACGATGAAGACCGCTTCTTTAAAATGTTTTGTGAAATCCTTGAACGTACGGCGAAAATGATTGCCAAATGGCAAGGTGTAGGTTTTAACCATGGCGTGATGAATACGGACAATATGTCCATTGAAGGACTCACTATCGACTATGGTCCCTACGCGATGTTAGATGATTTTAACTATAACTACGTTTGTAACCATACGGACCGTGTGGGGCGTTACAGTTATGGTGAACAACCCAACATTTCGTACTGGAACTTGACCAAACTTTCGGAAGCACTCTCTCCTATTATTGACACAGAGAGAATGAAGAAGAAACTTACTGAGTATGGTGAGTCCATCTTTCCTAATGCCTATGTCTCTGTGATGTCTGAGAAACTTGGACTTGTAGAAACCTTTGACGATGATGCACAATTCATCGAATCACTGGTTGTGATGTTGCATGAAGCGTATGTGGACCATACACTTTTCTTTAGAACACTCAGTCACTACGATGGAGACAGAACAGACTTGTATGACATCGCCATGGAACCTGT
>WTAE01000102.1 GCA_013139765.1 Sulfurovum sp. | reverse complement strand
AAATGGCAGGCTAAGAGCTATTTGGCTATTATTTTACATTAAAAAAGCGTAAAGGTTAGGCATGAAACTTACATTTATTGGTAATGGAAACATGGCACAAGCCCTCATTAAAGGCTTAGTGAAACATTATGAGATAGAAGTTTTGGGAAGAAATGAAAAATCTCTCAAAGCCTTGCAAGCCTCTTTACCGAACATTAGTACAAAGATTCTCTCTAACAATGAAGATATCACAGGTAAACACATCATACTTTGTGTGAAACCCTACTCTTTACCAGACTTGGGACCTAAACTTATTGGAGAAGCAGAAACACTTTACTCTGTCTTGGCAGGTACTTCACTTGAAAGTTTAAATGCACACATTAAAGCCAAACAAACGGTACGAGCCATGCCAAACCTTGGTGCAGCACACTTAAAGTCTATGACCACACTCACAGGAGATGAAAGGCTTAAAGAATCTGCTTTAAACATTTTTAACCAAATAGGTAAATCACTCTGGCTTGATTCTGAAAATGAACTTGACATTGCAACAGGCCTTGCTGGTTCTGGTCCTGCCTATTTGGCACTCATTGCTGAAGCTTTAGCCGATGGTGCAGTAAAACAAGGCATAAAACGGCCCGATGCCAAAGTCTTAGTGCAAGGACTTTTTGAAGGTTTTGCCCCTCTTCTTGCAGGAGAAAACCCAGCAGACATTAAAGATGGTGTCATGAGTCCTGGTGGTACCACAGCTGCAGGCTATGCCGCCTTAGAAAAAGGCAATGTACGTTCTGCCATGATGGATGCCATCGCAGATGCTTACAGTAAAGCAAAAGAATTAAAAGCAAAAAATTAACATAAATATATACAATAGGAAAAACTATGACAGAATTAAAAAACATGAGCATGATCAAAGAAGCGAACGTTTACTTTGATGGAAAAGTAACAAGCAGAGCTATTACACTCGCTGATGGTACAAAACAAACTTTAGGCATTATGCTCCCAGGTGAATACACTTTTGACACACAAGCTGCAGAGATCATGGAGATGATGTCAGGAGAACTTGAAATCAGACTGCCAGGTGAAGAAAACTTTAAAACACTCAACACACCAGAGACTTTTAACGTGCCGGCAAACGCCTCTTTTGACTTAAAAATAAAAACAGTGACAGACTACTGCTGTTCGTACATAGAAGACTAGCATGCAAGCTTTTTTAGCAGAAGCAAAAGCCTCTTCAAGAGTCTTAGCCACACTTTCTGGACGTCAAAAAAATGACATTTTAAGACAAATGGCAAAAGCACTCAGAAATGAAAGTACATTTTTAGCCAATGAAAACGAAAAAGACATGTCTGCAGGCAAAGAAAACAAACTCTCTTCGGCACTCATGGACAGACTTTTTTTAGATGCATCACGTATTGAAGCAATGGCTAGTGCCATCGAAGAGATTGCTGCACTTAAAGACCCTGTTGGACGCATTTTAGATGGTTGGATCAATGAAGATGGACTCAACATGCAAAAAGTCTCCATACCTATTGGTGTGATTGGCATTATTTATGAGTCTCGCCCAAATGTGACTTCAGACACCGCAGCACTTTGTTTTAAAAGTTCTAACGTTTGTGTACTTAAAGGTGGGAAAGAAGCCCAGAACTCGAACGTAGCCATTGCCAAAATTTTACAAGATGTACTTGAAGCCAATGACTTACCACGTGCTCTCATTTCACTCATACCAGATGCGTCAAGAGCAGGTGTGGACAAGCTCATTAAGATGGACAAGTATGTGGATCTTATCATCCCAAGAGGCGGTGCTGGTCTCATTCAACATGTGAGTCAAAATGCTACCGTCGCAGTGGTCAAACATGACAAAGGACAGTGCCATACCTACATTGACAAAGAGGCAAACTTTGAAAAAGCCCTTGCCATTGCACTCAATGCAAAAGTACAACGTCCAGGTGTTTGTAATTCTATGGAAACTCTTTTGGTTGATGCCGCCATTGCTAAAGATGCCCTGCCTAAAATAAAAGTAGCTTTTGATGCAGCACACACAGAACTCAAAGGTGATGCAAAAACACAAAACATCATTGATGTAGAGAATGCAACAGAAGAAGACTATGACACAGAGTACTTAGCCAACATCCTTAATATTAAAGTGGTTGAGGGCGTAGAAGGTGCCATTGAGCACATTGTACGTTTTGGTTCAGGACATTCTGAAGCCATCATTACAGAAAATATTACGGTGGCAGAACTTTTTATGAATGCCATTGATGCCGCAGCAGTCTATGTCAATGCCTCTACGAGGTTCACCGATGGGGGTTCATTTGGTTTTGGTGCAGAAGTAGGCATCTCAACCAACAAACTCCACGCACGTGGTCCTATGGGTATAGAAGGATTAACCACCTATAAATTTAAGATTTACGGTTCGGGACAAGTACGGAAGTAAAAACTTACTTGCACTTATAATACTATTTTGATATACTCATAGTAACTCAGGGAAAAGGGTAACTGTGTATTTTTCAGACTATTTAAAATCTTGCCGTGAACATGTGAATCTCACGCAAGATGAACTTGTTTCAGAACTTTATAACCATGATATCGAGCATTTTGAGGGTTTAGATGCGAACACTATTAGTAAATGGGAAAGGGCCATCACCCATCCCAAAGCATCTAAAAAAGTTGCGGTGATTAAATTCTTCCAAACACGCACAGGTTTTCCTCTTCCTTGTTTACCACATACAAATGCCAAAGAGATTGAGTCCCTTATTTGTAAATCAGGTGTAAAAAATCTTACAGGTAACAGTAAAGAACTTATCTTAGCTTTCCCCTCAGAGTCTATGCATATTGAAGACTTTACGCTCTATCCACTACGTGACTCTGAACGTATAGACAGCCTGCTCTCAATCAATATGGACATTCATAAAAGTGTCAACCCTGACTATACCCAAGTCAGCCAAGAGCAATTTAAGGCTTGGGCTTTACATCCAAGTAATTTTTTCATGCTTTGTGAATACAAAGATGCCTTGGCTGGGATTTTCTTTACCTTAAGGCTAAAACCTGAAGTCTTTGAAAAACTGATGCAATTCAAAATGAAAAAATCAGAGATCACCACAGATGATTTTGCCTCTTTTGAGGAAGAAGGATGTAACTTTATGCTTTCCTTTTACGCACTCAATCAAAAAATAGCCTCTCTACTTTTTATTCGCTATTATTCACATCTCATTGCCAACCAGACCAATATCACACAAGTAGGTGTGCTCAGTGGCCATGATGAAGTTGCAAAAATTGTAAAAAATATGAATTTAAAAGAACGGGCCGAGTACAAGACTGATGAGGGTGAGACCATTTATGCCTATCAAGCTAATCTGGCTAATATTTTGGCATCAGAAGCTTTTGTGAACATGATACTGACAAAACAGGACTGCCTCGAAGCGTAGACAGTTCCAATTGTGCAATAGCCTGATCTATAGGCCTAGCACGCAGACAATACTCCCTTTCAGAAATACTCCCTTTCATATACAAACGGTACTCAACATTAAGTTGTGCATACAAAGCAAGTAAATCATTAGTATTGAGCATTGACTATCCTCTATTTAATTGCAAGAAGTATAGCTTATGTACTTTCAAATGGGAATGGCATATCTCAGTATTTTATTTTTAAAATATGGCTAGTTAAGGATTCAGTAGAATAACTAGCTAATATTTAAGAAGCTATAAATTCCGATGTTGCCGTCTGAAGTAGTGCTGAACGACTCATATGATGCTTTTTTGCATACGCATCAGCTTTATCTAAAAAGTCTGTTGTGACCGAAATATTGATTCGTTTTGATTCACTACCAAAATCTCTAATAATTCCTGCAACTGAGATATCTTCATCTATCTTTTCAAAATGTATTCCCACACCATTCCCAATAAGCCTATAGTTTGTTAACTCATCTTTAGTCGCATGGCTCAAACGTTCTGTATAGGTATAAGGAACAGCGAGTACCCTGTTAGTACTCAGTTCGATATACATTTTGGTATCACCAAAACCGACTGATTCAATCAATGTTCTATTCTTTAAAGTATTCATTCCAAGCCTTTACAAGTTTTTCATTATTTTTCTTCACTAAGATACGTAACTTTTTAAGTTCTTTACTATTCAAATTATAGCTGTCAGTCACGCGAATAGCTTCTATCTCAATCCTAGCATAACCATCTCCTTTTTCTATATGTATATGAGGAGGTGAATGCTCATCACTAAAGAAAAAAAATCTATAACCATCAACTCTTAATACTGTTGGCATCTCAGTCCTTTGTGTAATTATACACAAAATTAACTACTTTGTCTATTTTTGCCTTAGAAGCATTCATTTTACGTCTCACTTTTCTTAATCCCTTACACGTAACACTAATACCTATAACGCTATAATACCTCATGCC
>WTAE01000119.1 GCA_013139765.1 Sulfurovum sp. | reverse complement strand
CCCTTTTGAAATAATTTCTATGATTTTTCCAGAGTTTTGTATGCTGACACACTTGTCTGTACCATACTTGAGTCCATTGTCTATAAGGTTTTTTATGACCAATGTCATCAACTTTTTATCAGTGGTAAGTGCTTTGTCTTCAATGTCTATTTCTATGCAAGAACTTTGGGCCATCAGTAACTCTTGGCTCTCCTGTAAAATTTCAGAGAGCAAAATATACTCAAAGTTTGGTTCAAAACTTTGAGTACTGACTCTTTCTAGTTCTGCCAGTTCAGAAATAAGGGCATTCATACGGTCAAAAGCATTTACCAACACTTTCTTAGTACTCTCATCGTCTAACATTTCAACCACAATACGCCCTTTGGTAAGAGGGGTTTTCAATTCATGCATTAAGTTACGCATAAAAAGGTTTTTGGAGAGACTTAGCTCATTGATGTGTACAATAGCATCATCAAAACTTTTAGCAATTTTACCTATCTCATCATCATACGAGTAAGACACCCTTGTATTCATGTCCCCTTGGGCAAATTTTTGGATTTGTCTGTGCAGGGTTTTGAGTGGGTAAATCTTTTTTAAGACAGCCAAATAAATGAGTAACAACAGGGCAATTAAAAATGCACCCAATGCCATGGCAATTTCAAAATAATAATTCTCAGGTCTGTTGTCAATAAGCATAAGATGGTGTGCCATACGCTGAATGTAAATGTAGTGTTGCCCTTTTACATTAAACACTCTCACTTTCCCCAGAGAAGACCCCCCGGTAAAGACTGTTTTCCCTTCTCTTTCTATGGTTCTTTTTAAGTCTGCTATTTTTTCTATGCTGATCTCTTTTACTTTTAAGTCTTCATAAATGTTTTCTAACTCTTCTTGGCTGGTATTGTGTTTGAGTTTGGAAAGGAAAGTAATGGAGATGAGCTGATAGCGTTTATACTCTTGAATTTTTTGTCTGTCTTTATCCCAAGAGAGAAAAAGTAAAAAGGTGGCTACGAGAATGACAATAGCCACAGAAAAAAGAATGTGGATGAAGGTACTTACAGAAAGGTTTTTCATACGCGGTCAGTTAAAAGGTACCCTACCCCACGGATAGGTTTAATGTAAATATTGTCCGCATCTATTTTTGAAATTTTGTGACGTATACGTGAAATGATCACATCGATGTTCTTAATGGAAGAATCATCATCAATATGTTCTGACTCATACAAGAGCTGTTCCCGTGAAACGGAACCATTTTTATGTTGCAGTAACATGAGTAAAACATCATACTCTGCCGCGGTTAAAGAGAGCGATTCTCCTTTAAAACGGATTTCTCTTGCTTTAGGATCTGCAACAAAGATCTCTTCCACTTCTGCTGCTTTCTCTTCAACTTGATGGGTACGACGTAAAATGGTTTTAATACGTGTTACCAATTCTCTAGGGTCATAAGGCTTAGGCATATAATCATCTGCCCCTCTTTCCATACCTATGACTTTATCCGTAATGTCATCTCTCGCAGAAGAGATAATAATAGGAATATTCGATATTTCACGTATTTTAGGAATAACTTCTAAGCCATCCATACCTGGTAAAGTTAAATCTAAAATAATCAAGTCAAATTCATGTTGTGTTAAGAGAGAAAGTCCAATATATGGGTCTTCTGCACCAATGACTTCCATGTCAAATTTTGTAAGATAGTTCGTAAGAATGAGTGCCAGTTCTGGGTCATCTTCTATAATAAGTATTTTAATAATCTTTAATCCTTTTCCCTCAAATTATGTTACAAAATGTTTAACGAAATGTTAATAAATTTATCTTATATCACTATAGTCTAAATAGACTTTAGTTATGGCTATAAGAAATGAAGTAATTGCCGGTCCTAAAATCATCCCCCAAAAGCCATAGGTACTCATACCTGCCAAAATAGAAAAGAAAATAATAATAGAATTAATTTTAATGGTACTCTTTAAAAAATCTTCTTTAATGACTTTAATAATCATGGGTTTAATGATGGTATCTGCGATAATAGAAATCACCACCACGGAGTACGTGGCAATAAAAATAGCCGTTTGTGCATCTACTTTTGTCCAAACATACAAAGAGACAGGTGCCCAAACAATAATCCCACCAATAATAGGAATAAGTGAAGCAAAGCCGTAGATGACACCAAAAAGCAGTCCATTAAAGCCAAAAGCATACATAATGATACCAAAGAGGAAACCTTCAAAAATGGCGGTGACGATGATGGAGTAAAATACCACTTCCATCGTAGATGAAACCTCTTGAATCATACGTGTACCTTTACTAGGTGACACAGGTAAAAGCTCTAAAATGATGTCAAAAAAACGGTTTCCATAATAGTTAATAAAAAAGTAAAAGACCACCACAAAAAACATATTTTTGACAAAACCAAAACCTGCACCACCGGCTAAGGTAAGGTAAGAACTTGACTCTTCTATGTAAAAGGCAATTTTTTCATCAGACAAATACTTAAAACTCATTTTTTCTAAAAAAGGCGTGTTTTGAACTTGCCCTTGTACAAAACGTATGGTGTCATAAATTGCAGATGAGTCCACTTCTGCAAGGTAACCTATACCAATAGTTGCCAAATAGGCAATGGGTGCAAAAAGCATGAGTGTTAAAAGTGTGGTTGAAATGGCCGCAGAGATGTGTGCAGAATTGGTATACTCTACCAGCTTTTTTGTCAAGTTAAACGTCGCCATTGTGAGTAACATAGCGACAACCAAAGAGAGTAAAAAAGGTTTATACACGGTGTACGCACCAATGAGTCCTAAGACAAACAGTACCGTAACCATAATCCAGCTTTTAGACATCAAGGAGACCATCCTTATCACTGAGTTTAGCAAGTTTAAAATGCTCATAAGACTTTTGTGTGGCGATACGCCCACGCGCTGTACGCTCGATGTAACCATTGGCTATGAGATAAGGCTCAAGCACGTCTTCAATGGTTCCTTCATCTTCAGAGAGTGCGGCACCAATAGTACTCAGACCCAAAGGTTTATTTTTAGCAGAAACCAAAAGTTCAAGCAATTGAATGTCTTGTTCATCAAAACCAAGGTTATTGACACCCAGTTGGTCTAAGGCGTATTTTGCACGAGAGAGTGTGATTTCACTTTCATCTTCTACCTCAGCAAAATCTCTTACACGTTTTAACAAACGCAGGGCAATACGTGGGGTACCCCGGCTACGTTTTGCCATTTCATCTGCCGCTTCTGCTTGGGCTACTTTTTCAAGTTTATGTGACGCTTGTTTCACAATGGTACCTAACTCTTCTGCATTGTAAAACTGCATGCGAAAGTGCATACCAAAACGCTCACGTAAAGGGTTTGACAACATCCCTGCTCTGGTGGTTGCACCGATGAGTGTAAACCTTGGTAAGTCTATTTTTACCGTTTGTGCCGCAGGTCCAGACCCGATGATGATGTCCAAACGAAAGTCTTCCATAGCCGGGTAAAGTATCTCTTCAATGGCGGGAGACATACGGTGGATTTCATCTATAAAAAGAATGTCACCCTCTTCAATGTTGGTTAAGAGTGCGGCTAAGTCACCGGCTTTTTCGATCATGGGTGCGGCAGTGGTTTTAATGTTTGCATTCATTTCTGTGGCAATAATGTTTGCAATGGTGGTTTTACCTAAACCTGGAGGTCCAAAAAACAGAATGTGGTCTAAAGCCTCGTCTCTTTTTTTACTCGCTTCTATAAATACTTTGAGGTTTTTTTTAATTTTCTCTTGTCCAATGTACTCATCCCAAGAAGAGGGACGCAGCGTGACTTCATAAGAAATTTCTTCATCAAAACGTTCTATCTCAACCATTCTTTCCATTAATAGCTGTACTCTGAACTTGGGAATTCTCTTGATTTTACTTCATCTCTATACTGCGCCAGCCCTTTACGGATACCTGTTGCACCATCCATATACTCTTTAACAAATTTTGGTTTAAATGCTTCAAAAAATCCAAACATATCTGACCATACAAGTACCTGTCCATCGGTACTGTTACCTGCACCTATACCTATTGTAGGAATGGAAACAGCTTCCGTAATGGCTTTTGCTGCTTCCTCTTTTACGCCTTCAACGACAATGGCGAAAGCGCCTGCTGCCTCCAATGCTTTGGCATCTTCTACCAAAACCGCAATGTCTTCAGCATCTTTTCCACGTATTTTATAGCCACCATCACTTCTTAAAAACTGTGGCATCAGTCCAATGTGTCCAAGTACGGCAATAGAATTTTTTGTTAATGCTTCTACAATATGCGCACGCTCTTTTCCACCTTCTATTTTAACAGCTTGCGCCGCAGTCTCTTGGTAGGCTCTCGTGGCATTTTTAACTGCCACTTCTTCTGTCGTGTAGGTTCCAAAAGGCATGTCTAACACAATCAGTGGAAGTTTCGCACCATTACACACTGCTTGGGTATGGTAAATCATTTGATCCATCGTAGCTGAGAGTGTGTCTTCTTTTCCAAGAAAAGACATGTTAAGACTGTCTCCTACAAGTATCATCTCCACTTCTCCATCAAAAAGTTGCGCAAACAATGCGTCATAAGCGGTGACCATAGTGATAGGTTCTACACCTTTCATCTTTGAAATCGTTGTTAAAGTTACTTTTTTGTCTATTTTAGGGGTATGAATACTCATAATTTTTCTCTAATCCTGATTGTTAAATCTATATTTTTACTCATTTTATCATATAATGTTAAAAATCTATTATAGAAGAAGAAATATTGAAGAATTTAGTTGCTTATATTACCACCGGTTTCCCCTCTTTAGACTTTACTGTAGATGCTGCTTTGGCTTTGGCTGAGGCTGGTGTTGATACTTTAGAACTGGGAATGCCTTTTTCTGACCCTGTGGCAGATGGTCCCGTCATTGAAGCAGCCAACCTCAAAGCGTTACAAAATGGTTTTAAACTTGAACATCTTTTTGACGCTTCAGCCAAAATTGCACCACACATTGACACTTTATGGATGGGGTACTTTAACCCTTTTTACCACAAAGGTATGGAAAATTTTGTAGCTAAAGCAAAAGAAGTAGGTGTGAATGGATTCATCATCCCAGACCTTCCTTTAGAAGAAGCTAGACCTTACAAACCTATGGTTGAAGCTGCAGGACTCAGCCTCATAGACTTCATTGCCCCTACGGACACAGAAGCGCGTATTCAAGAGATTGTGACCGATGCTAAGAAGTTCATCTATTTGGTAGCCTATGCAGGTATTACGGGTGCAGGGAAATCTGAAGACTTACAACCCATCATTACAAACATTAAAAAGTACTCAGAAACCCCTGTTTATGTAGGGTTTGGTGTAGACCAAAACACAGCAAAAGAAAAAGCCAAAGGGGTAGATGGCGTCATTGTAGGTTCTGCTTTTGTGAAAGTTTTACTGGATGAAAGTTTAAGTGACACACAAAAAATTACTAAAATTGCTGCCATTGCAAAAGAGATAAAAGAAAAAATCAATTAACACTCTCTGCATCTCTTAGCATGCAGAGCTCCCTAAGTCCAAATCCCCATTAAATAATTTAGAGTATAATACTTTCACTTACGACAATGGGACAAAAAATGACACACTTTATTTGGGATGTAAACCCCATACTTTTAGAACTTGGGCCTTTACAACTACGCTGGTATGGACTACTTTTTGTTGGTTCATTCTTTTTAGGCTTGATGATTTTACAATGGATCTACAAACGTGAGGGGAAAAACCCAGAAGAGTTGGACAACTTTCTCGTTTATGTACTTATAGGTACGGTGATTGGGGCTAGACTCATGCACTGTTTGGCCTATGAGCCAGAGTATTACCTCTCCCACCCACTTGAAATACTCAAAGTTTGGAAAGGCGGTTTAGCCTCCCACGGTGGGCTTATTGGTGTCGTTCTTGCCCTCTACTTCTTTGCCAAAAAACATGGCCAATCTTTTTGGTGGTTACTTGCACGCATAACCATGCCCGGTGCCTTAACTGCTGCTTTTGTACGTTTTGGTAACCTCTTTAACTCTGAAATTCTTGGTCTTGCTTCAGACAAACCTTGGGCCATCATTTTTGCACGTGTAGACATGTTGCCTAGACACCCTGTTCAACTCTATGAAGCCTTTGCTTACCTTGCACTTTTGGCTCTTCTCGTGACTGTATACCGTAATGTCTCTAGCACTTTTGCCACAAAAATACTTCCAGGTATCTTTTTTCTCTACATGTTTACGGTACGTTTTTTACTTGAATACACCAAAACACGCCAGGCAGAGTACAATATTGACTTACCTTTTACCACAGGACAATTTCTAAGCATACCTTTTATAATACTTGGTATAGTATGGATATTATGGGCATTTATAAGTAAAGATAAGGTAGATATTCGCAAATAGCCTACAGTACATAGATATGGTCATAAAAAAGGGAAACAATGACAAAAGCAATGACAAAACACTATGCCCTAGGCATAGACATCGGTTCCACCACAGTCAAATATGTGGTCTGTGATGAGAACTTCGAAATTGTAGCCAAAGCCTACACCGCGCACGACACCAAGCAAGCACCTACACTTCTAAGCCTTTTAGAAACACTTTCTCAAACCCACACAGACATTTACAATAAAATTGACAAAACTTACATTACAGGTTCCGGTGCTTCACGTATTGCACCTACCATTAATGCACGTTTTGTGCAAGAGGTAAATGCGGTGGTCTTAGCAGTTGAGCATAACCACCCTGATGTACGTGCCGTCATTGAACTGGGTGGGCAAGATGCCAAGATTATCCACTTTAAGCAGAGTGAAGATGGTAAAAGATCAGTGCTGACTTCCATGAATGACAAATGTGCCTCAGGCACTGGTGCCACCATAGAAAAATGTACCATGAAAGTCGGTATGGAGAGTGAAGATGTTCAAAAACTCACTTTTGAAACGAATAAGCTACACCATGTGGCTGCCAAATGTGGTGTTTTTGCAGAAACCGACATTGTAAACCTTGTTAAAACTTCTGTACCTTCCGATGAAATCATGAACTCTTTGGCTGATGCCATTGTCATGCAAAACCTTACTGTACTTACCCGTGGTAATACACTTATGCCCAATGTACTTCTACTTGGAGGCCCAAACACGTATTTACCTTTTTTACAAGAGTGTTGGCGTATGCGTATCTCAGAAATATGGGATGAGCGTGGGGTTGAGTATGATAAGTCTAAGATGAATGAACTGGTGAACGTACCTGACAATGCACAATATTATGCTGCTTTAGGTGCGGTTATTTTTGGTGAAGGTGAAGCCAACAATGAGAAAAACTTTGCAGGACTCATACCACTAAAAACCATGGTAGACACAGGAGGAAAAACAGACAATGAAAACAATGATGCACCTCTTGTTGCCTCTCCGGAAGAGTTAAAGGTTTTTCAAGATGCCTATGCCATTAAGACATTTGTTCCCCCTGTTCTCACAGAAAAGACCAGATGTTTTTTAGGTATTGATGGGGGTTCTACCTCTTCAAAAGCGGTACTTTGTGATGAAAAAGGTGAGATGCTTTTAAAAGTGTACCAACTCTCTAAAGGAAACCCTATTGAAGACACTTTGGAACTCCTGCAAGAGATCCAAGACCAAGACCCTTATGGCTATTATGATGTACAAGGTTTAGGTGTCACGGGTTATGCTGCAGATGTTTTAGGTGGCGCACTTAACGCTGATGCAAACATCATTGAAACCATTGCACACATGAAGTCTGCACAAAAAGCCTTTGGTGATAGCATCAATGTCATCTGTGACATTGGTGGACAAGACATTAAAGTACTTTTTATGGAAAATGGCATGATGAAAAACTTCCGTCTCTCCAACCAATGTTCCGCAGGAAACGGCACCCTACTTCAGTCTATGGCAAAACAATTTGGTGTGCCTGTAGAAGGTTTTGCTGACATCGCTTTTGCTGCAAAACAGGCCCCTATGTTTAACTACGGTTGTGCTGTCTTTTTAGACACCGACAGAGTGAACTTCCAAAAAGAAGGATACACCAAAGAAGAACTGTTTGCAGGTATCTCCAAAGTACTCCCCAAAAATGTTTGGCAGTATGTCGTACAAGCTCCTAACTTAGCTGCTTTTGGAGACCATTTTGTCTTACAAGGTGGTACGCAGTACAACCAAGCTGCACTCAAAGCCCAAGTAGACTACATCAAAGACAAAGTGCCACATGTCAGAGTAGATGTGCACCCTCACCCTGGTGAAGCGGGTGCCTATGGTGCTGCCATTGAAGCCAAAGATGTGGTCAAAGCCAAAGGCTACGCCACTTTCTCAGGTATGGAAGAAGCATTACAAATGACGTACACTTCACGTACCGATGAAGAAACACGTTGTACATTTTGTAGCATTAACTGTTCACGTACCTTTATTGACACAAAGACACCTTCCTCAGACATCGTTCGTTACATTGCAGGCTTTTCTTGTGAAGAGGGAACGGTAGAGTCACATGAAGCACTCAAAATACTTAAAGATTCTAGAAAAGACTTGCAGAGCAACACACCAAACCTTGTAAAAAAAGAGGCCAATGCGCTGTTTGCTTCTTCTTTTACACTAGACAAAGCCCCAACAAAAGAAGATAAAGTGACAGAGCAACAAGTGAAAGTCACTTTAGGCGGTTGGGGACCTACCTTACGTAAACAAGTCACAAGGGCGTTTGAAAACTCAGACAAACATGACAGAGCGTATAGACGTCAAGTCAAAATAGCCATTCCCAAAGTGCTAAACATTTACTCTTTGGCACCTTTTTTACGTAGCTACCTTGAAGCCCTCGAAGTGGATGCCAAAAACATTACCTTCTCTGACTTTTCCAATGAAGACATGTACCTAGAAGGTGCCAAATATGGCTCTGTAGACTCTTGTTACCCTGCCAAAGTAGCACAGTCACATGTCTATGCACTGTTGTATGAAAAAAAGTTTGCTAGAAAAAACTTTGACTTTATGTGGTTTCCTGCGGTGACTGAGTTACCTGGTTATGTCAAACATACCATGGGTCAAACCTCTTGTCCTATTATCTCTGGTACACCTAAAGTCGTTTACTCTGCTTTTACCAAAGAGAAAAACCTCTTTGAAGAAAAAGAGATTGACTATGTAGAAGATGCTTTGAATTTTGACAACAAAGACTTACTCAAAAAACAACTTTTTACGACTTGGGGTAAAAAACTTCGTATCTCCGAAGATGAAAACAATTGGGCCATTGGCCAAGCATGGAAAGCACTTGACAAAAATGATGCAGACATCATGGCAGATGGACGAGAAATCTTAGATGCTGCAGTCGAAAATAATGAAGTGGTCATTTTACTTTTAGGACGGCCTTACCACTCAGACCCAGGTATGAACCATGAAGTACTCGATGAGTTTCAGTCACTGGGCTTTAAAAGCATCTCCATGCGTGCCATCCCCAAAGATGAGGCGTATTTATCTCAATACTTTGGCAATGATGTGAAACAAGAACGTGTCTCTTCAGCCTATGACATCCGTGATGTTTGGGCAGAGAACTACTCTACCAACTCTGCACAAAAAGTATGGGCAGCCAAATTTGCAGCCAGACACCCCAATGTGGCAGTGCTTGACTTGAGTAGCTTTAAGTGTGGGCATGATGCACCAACGTATTCTATTATCGACAAAATTTTAGGTGCTTCACGTACTCCGCACCTCACCCTGCATGACATCGATGCCAACAAACCAGGCGGGTCTATAAAAATACGGGTTAAAACCTTTGCTTACACCTTAGAACAATACAAAAACCAACTTAGCCCTGTCTATACACACAACAATGAAAACATAAAAGAAGGAGTATTAGTATGAGTGCAACATGTAGTACTGTCAAAATGTCTGACAAAAATGGAAATTTAGATTTTATAGGTCAAGAAGCCACACAGTGGCGTGATGTACCAAAAGAGCCCATCAAATACGCGCCTAAAAAAGAGACTATTATGCTTGTAGGTGGGCTTACCATCCTTCAAGATAAACTCATTGAAACAGCTTTAGAGTCTATAGGTGAAAACTTTGTGGCCTTGCCTAACCCTGACTTTGCCTCTTTTCAAACAGGAAAAGCGTATGGAAACAGAGGTCAATGTAACCCTACTTACTTTACCGTGGGAAACCTCGTAAAATATTTGCAAAACCTACGTGATGAAAAAGGTTTAAGCGCAGAAGAGATTGTGCAAAAATATGTTTTTGTGACTGCTGGAGGCTGTGGGCCTTGTCGTTTTGGTATGTATATTACAGAATACAAAAAAGCACTGCGTGATGCAGGATTTGATGGCTTTCGTATTACCTCATTTGAACATGACAAAGGCATCTTCCAAAAGTCAGATGAGGAGTCTTTACTCAACTTAAGTCCTAAGTTTTTCATCACCTTAATCAAAGCTGTACTCATTGGAGATGTGATGAACCTTTTAGGCTACAAGATGCGCCCCTATGAGCTTGAAGTAGGTGCCACAGACAAAGCCATGGAGGAGTGTCGTCTTTTGGGTTCTGCAGCCTTTACAAACAAGAAGAACCTTACAAAAACACTTGGGAACTGTCGTAAAATCTTAGAAAAAGTAGCCCTTAACCGTTTGCAACCTAAAGCAAAAGTCTTAGTCATGGGTGAATTTTTGGCAGCGATGACCGAGGGTGATGGCAACTATAATTTACACCGATTTTTAGAAGCAGAGGGTGCAGAGTGTATACCTCAACCCATTATGAACCGTTTGATGCTTAGCATTTGGGAAGCGGAAAGAAAACTGCACAAAAAAGAGGAACTAGCAAGTGATACAGACAAAAAAGTTGACTTTAGCTCTGTCAAAAGTCGTCTTCTCATAAAATTAGCCAAATCTGCTGTAAAAGTACACTTTTCGATGTATGCCAAAGCCTTAGGATTACATGATTATGAAATCCCCAATATGGAAAAACTAGCAGCCCTCAGTGAAGAGTATTATACACTGGACTGTGAAGGAGGAGAAGGGCATTTAGAAGTGGCTCACCTCATCGAGTCAGTCAAAGAGAACCTTTCGCACTTGACAATTTCCGTGAAACCTTTTGGTTGTATGCCCTCTTCTGCCGTATCTGATGGGGTACAATCACTGGTAACCAGCCGTTATCCTGAAGCCAACTTCTTAGCCATAGAAACTTCCGGAGAAGGTGCAGCAAACTTCTATAGCCGTGTGCAAATGGCACTTTTTAAAGCCAAACAAACGGCAAAAGAAGAGTTTGAAGGTTTAATGATGCCAGAAGAGATACCAGATAAAATAGACAACTATCTCTATCAGCCTAAAAATGAAAAAGCAGGTACCGCTTCACAACTACTAGAAAGTATAGAAAGCAGAGGACTTTAACCCTCCTCTGTCTTGTGGATGATTCCAGCCAGTTCTTCTTCCTATTCATCTACGTTGAGACTACGCTCTTTTTCTTTATTTTTGTATATCTGACTAACCTAATGTAATGGTGTAGATCCAATAGTTCTATTGATTGTTCCATTATAAAAAAAAACCCTCTTTTATCGCCCTATTGACAAAGTAACCAAAAAGTGTTAGAATCCACCATCTTTCAGATATGGGGATGACTTGGTTTCGACTGGAGTAGTCGGGGCTATGTGCATGTCGGACTGAGCAATTCCGTTACGCGGCTCACACGCATTTAAACGCAAACAATACAGATTATCGTCCAGCTTACGCAGTAGCGTAAGTCATTAACCCCGCTAACGCGGAGGACTGCCTCGCCGGTGAGTGTCATCTTACCCGGACTTTGAGGTATCACATCTGATGACTATGCTCCATGGAAGCTATGCCATGGTGTGAGAATTTTAGCTCGTCTTGTAAAGTTTTGAGTGTAGTACAAAGCAGGATTAAAATTAACAACACTGACTAAGCATGTAGAGTCATAGTTCTATCTATTTTAGGACAGGGGTTCAATTCCCCTCATCTCCACCA
>WTAE01000088.1 GCA_013139765.1 Sulfurovum sp. | reverse complement strand
AGTACAAGCATTGCTGCAAAAAGTATGGCGCTTTTTCAAAATGGAAATGTCAATGCTTTGGTAGCGGTTTACACCATAGTTGAGGGGAGTATACCTGAGTATAGTTTGAAGATTAAAATGAAACAATCGGGAGACATTACGCTGGTTGTGGAAGGATTAGATGGTAAGTTTTATAAAAATGTCTATCATGTTGAGGTAGCATTGGGTGGGTGTGAGGGGGGAGGTTCTTGTTCAAGTGCTGTAGGTAGTTATAGAATGAAGGCTAGTTCTGCAAGGAATTCTTTTAACAGACAAGCATCCCAAGGCCAAGTGAGACAAAATGAGCGAGAATCGTACAAGTACTTTAAAGAAAATACGTTTAAAGAAGTAAAGACCAATCAACTCTCGACCCTAAGTACAGATGTAGATACGGCATCTTACTCAAACATACGATCGTACATCTTAGACAGAAAAATGTTACCTTCCTCTGATGCTGTACGTATTGAAGAGATGCTGAATTATTTTACCTATGACTATAAAGAACCTAAGGGGGCTGAGCCATTCTACATTAACACTTCAGTGAGTCCAACACTTTGGAACAAAGAGAGTCAGATCATACACATAGGGTTACAAACTAAAAAGGTAGATGTAGAAGCTTTGCCAGCGAGTAACTTGGTTTTTTTACTGGATGTCTCTGGTTCTATGAACCGTCCCAACTCTTTACCGTTATTGATGAAGTCTTTAAAACTCTTAACCAGACAATTAAGAGCGAAAGACAGGGTGTCTATTGTGGTGTATGCAGGCGCATCAGGTTTGGTTTTAGACAGAGCAAGAGGAGACCAAAAAGGGCGTATTGTTGGGGCTATAGAAAAACTGAGAGCTGGTGGAAGTACCGCAGGAGGTGCAGGCATACAATTGGCCTATGAAGTGGCGAAAAAGTCTTTTATAGAAGGTGGGAACAATAGGATTATCTTGGCAACAGATGGTGACTTTAATGTAGGTTTGTCTTCTGAACGTGAGTTGATAGAACTCATAGAGGAAAAACGTAAAAGTGGAATTTTCCTTTCAGTACTTGGCTTTGGAAGAGGGAACAGAAAAGACACAGAAATGGAAGCACTCTCAAACCATGGGAATGGTAATTACGCGTATATTGACACTTTACTAGAGGCCAAAAAAGTCTTGGTCACACAGATGAGTGGTACACTTTATACCGTAGCAAAAGATGTAAAAATACAAGTAGAGTTTAACCCTACAAAAGTACACAGCTACAGACTCATTGGTTATGAAAACAGACGTCTAGAAAATGAAGACTTTAACAATGACAAAGTAGATGCAGCTGAGGTTGGCATGGGGCACTCTGTGACTGCCTTGTATGAAGTGATACTCGCTAAAGAGGGGCAAAAATCCAAAGTTGATAGTTTAAAATATCAAAGTACAAAAGTTCTGTCAAGTGAAGAGTTGGCAACGGTAAAAATTCGCTATAAAGAACCGGATGGAAATGTCTCTACCTTGCAAGCAAAAGCGATTGAAATAAACGAAAGTGATATTTCTAAATATGATAATGGATTTACACAAGCTGTTGCAGGGTATGGCATGCTTTTACGTGATTCAAAATATAAAAATGATTTGAATTATGATGCTCTTATTAAACAAGCTAAAGCGTCAAAAGGGCTTGATGATGAGGGGTATAGAGCTGAGTTTATCAAGATACTTGAAAGTTCAGAGTTACTAGCACCGTAAACGGATATATGGTAAGAGATAAATAGGATATAATCCTGAATAATTTATGAATATTTTAAACCAAAGGAGACATTTTGACATACACTGGAAAATACTTTGTCAGCATCATTTTTGTGCTACTCAGTTTACAGCTACAAGCACAAGACTATAGACAAACACATCCTGATGCTTGGGATGCCTCTACGGTTAAAGATGCTATATATGCATTGTATGGTGATGTCAATATAGAAGAAAATAAAGCTCTAGAAATAATAGCGCAAACTTACCAGCCGACTTTGGCTTCTCTCCCTATGAGAATTAGAACAACTATTCCAACAAAAAATATAGCGATTCTTCTTGCCGAGAATGATAGAGTTCTAATTTCAGTTATAGATACACTTGATGGGGAAAACGTGGACTATTATCTTAGAATAAAAGTGCCCAAAGGGAGTGATGTTATCGTGATTATAGAAGGAAAAGATGGATATTTCTATAGTAATAACATATCTTTCGAATACTGTACTCAAATACATTATGAAAAAGAGGATAATTAAAATAGGATATAATCTTCGTTATGAATAATATAATGAAGGATTATTATGAAAATGATTAAACTATTTACCCTCTCATTGCTAGCCACGCTTACACTTCAAGCCCAAAGTTTTTACGTACTTACGGGTGTTGATTCTTACGATCCTATTGTTGCGAACATGTCAACAAAAGTGGACAAGAAATATAATGCACAAATTAAAGAGTCTATGTTCTCCATGTCTAAAGAGCTTGGTGTCAATACTAAAGAGCATACGTCACGTATTTTGGCATTAGTATTTACAGACTTTTCTTTAGAAGAGAAACGTGGGGTGAACGTAAAACTTGTTGTGGGTGAGTATATTGTTAGAGAAGGTGCTACAACTGCTAAAGTATATGCTACCACTTATGAAGACCATCAAGTCTTTGTGCCTTCGAGTGATGCCTTAGAGTTAGAAGAACAGATTATTGACATTTCTGATGAAATGTTGGAGAAGTTTGCTTTACAATACAAAGATGACAACAAAAAGATATCTAGCTCTAAGAACGTGGTAGAACATGAAGGTTTTGCAGGACAAATGAAGTATGAAACTAACTATGAAGCTGCGGTGAAGAAAGCAAGAGAGAGTGGTAAAGAAGTGATGATCTTTATGACAACAAACTTTTGTCCCTGGTGTCGTAAGTTAGAGAACCGCATACTCTCAAAAGATGACATCAATGCCAAAATACACAGTAAATATGTACCGGTACTTTTAAACCTTGACACCGATAAATTCCCTGAATCGTTTTCAAAATCGAAATTTACACCTATTTTGTATGTAGTAAACCCTAAAGATGAAAGTATTAAACATCAGTTTATAGGGTACAGTAATCGTGATGGTTTTTTGCAGCTTTTGAAAGATAAATAAAATACTTATAGACTATAGAAACAATAGGAAAGCAAAATGAATTACAGATACATAGGAAAAACAGGATTAAGAGTAAGCCCGATATGTATGGGTACGATGACCTTTGGGACACAGGCAGATAAAAAAGAAGCTTTTGCCATTATGGACAAAGCATATGAAAGAGGAATAAACTTCTTTGATACTGCGGAGCTTTACCCTGTACCACCGTCTGGTGAATTGTTTGGACTCACCGAAGAAATAGTAGGTGAGTGGATGCAGACTAAACCTAGAGACTCCATCATCTTAGCTTCTAAAGTAGCTGGTGCTGCGAGTGGGTGGTTTGTACCTCCTGTACGTCATGGGCTTACGGCCATAGATAGGTTTCATATCGAACGTGCAGTTGAGGGGAGTTTGAAAAGGCTCAAAACTGATTACATAGACCTCTACCAAATGCATTGGCCCGATACCATTGTGCCCATTGAAGAGTCTTTAGAAGCGTTTGATAGATTGGTCAAGAGTGGGAAAGTACGGTATATGGGTACGTCTAACGACACAGCGTACGGTACAACCAAAGCACTCATGAAGTCTGAACAGCATGGGTATGCACGGTTTGAGTCTATACAGAACAATTTTTCACTCCTTAACCGTAGGTTTTTAGATGAACTTTCAACGGTGTGTGAAAAAGAAAACATTTCATTGCTTCCTTACTCTCCTTTAGCTGGCGGGGTACTAAGTGGTAAGTACAATGGCGGATTTCATCCTAAAGGACGTTTTACAGACTATATGAATTCTCCAAATGTACGACAACAAGCCATGGCAACACGTTTTTTAAATGACAAAACACTGGCTTCTACAGCAAAATATGTGGAGATAGCAAAAGCAGCAGGGATGCACCCCGTTACACTTGCTACTGCATGGTCTAAACAGTTCGACTTTGTGGCTTCTACCATCATTGGGGCTACGTCTGTAGAACAGTTAGACCCTATCTTTAAGGCGATGGACTTGACTTTGAGTGATGAGATACTAAAGGCTTGTGATAAAGTGCACGAAGATATACTTTATCCGATGGGATAAGCGATTAAGTATCAATTAAAGGGGCTAAAATGCCAAACATAAAAAAAGTAGATTGTCAATCAAAAGTGATTTATGGTTTACAAGTACGCACGAAAAATGCCAATGAAATGAACCCTGACACACAAAAGATAGCACCTCTTTGGGAAAGTTTTTTTACTGAGGTAATGCCTAAATTACTAGAGGGTGCATCTGTATATGGGGTGTATAGTAATTATGAGTCTGATGCTATGGGTACGTTTGATGTTTTAGCAGGAGCAGATGCGCTAGAAAGTACAGAAGGACTGGCTTCCATTACTTTGGACGAGGGGAAGTATTTACGTTTTCCCGTCAAAGGTGAAATGCCTCAAGCCATCATAGAGACATGGGCTAAAGTATGGGCGTATTTTGAAGACCCGAGTATTGATGAAAAACGTTCTTTTGAAACAGATTATGAGCAGTACATCTCAGAAGATGAAGCTGCGATTTACATTGGGGTTAATTACTTTTAGACTTTAGAGCTTCTCTTTGTTTTAACAAAAAGGACAATAGCCACAGTAAATGACACAATTGAAACGAATAAAAAGAGTTTCTGTATGCCATAAGCAGAGACAATAGGTTCAAAGAGAAGTGGGGATGAAAATTGCCCTAGAAAAAAACTTGAAGCCAAAAGCCCTGAAGCCCTTCCTCTTTTAGAAGCGGGTACGGAAGCAAGGAACCATGAGTTTGTGT
>WTAE01000061.1 GCA_013139765.1 Sulfurovum sp. | reverse complement strand
TTTTTCCATACACGAGACATAAGTAGCCAGCCTAAAAGTTTTAGGGTCAAAGTGGGCCTACAAGTACCTTTGAGTAAAACAAAAAAAGAGTTTAAAGTATTTATTGGGGGACTCAACCCTGACAATAAAAATGAACTTTCTGCGACAGAACGAGAAGATGAAAAGAAAACGGAACTAGGGGTGAACTATTTTGCTCCAGAAACGTATGGCGTTGAATCAAAATACTCTTTGGGTGTTAGAAGTTTAGATCCTTTTGTCCGTGCACGGTATTATAAAATTTTTACACCTAAAAACTGGAGAATAGAACCGTCACAAATTTTAAAATACTCTCTTGACGATAAATTTGAAGAAGAGACCAATGTCTACTTTGACAGATACTTCTCTGACCTTTCCCTTTTCAGAATTACGATGCACAGAAAAACCCAAGATACATTTGATGGTATGGCGTATGCCTTCTCTGCGCAATACTATTGGAGTCCTGCCAACAACATAGGCATACGTTTTGCCCAATCGTTTATTGGTAATACTAAGTATAGAGACCTTACCGAACCTTATACCAATATTGAAGAGTTAGATACTTTTGGGGGTATTTATGAGTACGCCACCTCTGTTTCATTTAGACAAAACATTTGGCGTAAATGGTTTTTTTATGAAGTACGTCCAGGGGTAAACTTTCACAGAGAAAATGACTATAAACCCAGTTACTCTGTACGTATATTTATAGACATACACTTTGGGAAGACTTATTCAAAGTGGTAGCTAAAGAATATTTGTACAATCTCATTTCTCTGTATTGTAAGAGCGGTCTCCGGCATCTCCCAAGCCTGGCATAATAAACATTTGCCCATTAAGTTTTTCATCTACCTGAGCAATATACATTTCAATATCAGGATGTTTTTGTTCCAAGACAGCAAGACCTTCTGGAGATCCAATAATGTTGAGAGAGATAATCTTTTTAGGTGCTTTAGCTTTGATAACGGCTATTGCGTCACAGAGTGATCCACCTGTGGCAACCATGGGGTCAACGATTATCACCGTTTTTCCTTTGCATTCGGGTATACGGTCATAATACAGCACACTCTGATGCGTTTTTTCGTCACGTTTCATTGCTAGAAACCCTGAAGATGCTTTAGGGAAGAGGGTGGTGACTGACTCAATCATTGGAAGTCCTGCACGTAAAATGGTAACAAAGAGTAAGTCTTCTTCTTTTATAAAAGAAAATGACTGTTCTCCCTGCCAGGTAGTAATCATTTTATCTTCAAGTCTTTCTGCTTTGAGTGCCTCATAGGCCAAGAGACGTGCTAGTTCCTGAACAATGTGACGAAAACGTAAAGCATCGGTTTTGCTTTCTCTTAAATGATTTACCAGTGTTTTAACAACAGGATTAGAAAGTTCATGAATCATCATATACCTTTTCTCTTTAGATACTTTATTATACCAACTTGTTTTTAGTTATGCAAAAATATAAGTCCATAAAGGTTAGATCATGGTTCTTATACATCCTGAAATAGTTGCTTTTGATTATGATGAACGTGACCCCGGAGTGATGAAGATGATCGAGATGGCCATAGAAGGTGCAAAATGAAACCAACGTCATAGTGGTATCTATGGAGCAGGACCTTTTGATTACCTTGAAATGGTAGAGGCCCTTGTAGAAATGGGTGTAGACTCAATGAGCCTTAACCCTGATACTGTATTAAAAACCATACAAAATATCAGTGCACTTGAGGCTAAAGAGAAGAAATAGCTAGATTAATTCTTTTAACTTTCTTTCTCAGCTTTCTCTTTTTTCTTATAGTCTTTGATATGCTTTTTAATTTCTTGTTTTAACTCTTTTTTGAGTCTACTGTCCATCTCTTTTTTAATATACTTTTTGATTTTCTTCTTTTTCATCATTTTTTGTCCTTTTATAATGTTTTAGTACATATCATCTGTACCTATTTATATGATAAGACAAAGAAACTTTGAGTTATATGAAATCTTGTTGTATTAAGCATAACTATTGATAGTCTTTATCTTGAGTTTAGAACATTAAAAAATTATTTTAAAGATTGACTTTGGATTTTTATTGGAATATATGGAATATGTCGGAAATTGAATAGAAGTTTATATTATAATAAGATATACTATATAGTAATAAAATTATATACAAGGATAACAATATGGAAAAAAGTAAATTAGAAACTATTTTGAACGAGGCTAGCGAAGCACGTGATATGCTTAACCTTAAAGCAAATCTTTCAAAAGCAGAAGCAAAAGATGGCTTTTCTGAGCTTGAATCTAAATATGAAAGCCTTAAAGCAAAAAGTGAAAAGCTCGCTGCTGTTGCTGGTGATACGGCAGAAGAAGTACGTGTTGCAGCTGAATTGGGTCTAGATTCAGACTCAAAAGAGGATAGAGATACTGCTCTTGAATTGGCAGCAGAAGAACTTAAAGAAGGTTATGAAAAAATTAAAAAACTTCTTTAAGAAAGTATGATCATGAAGCAAATTAGACAGAAAAACTGGCCGATCAATCAAATTCTTATGTTTTGGGTTATGATATCCATTCTTTTGGCCACTTTTAAATTTGCTTCAGAGTTAATAGTGCCATTTCTTATTGCTATTGCTCTGGCAATTATTCTCTCCCCTCTCTTAACTTATCTTGAACGTAAACGTATTCCAAAAGTTCTTTCTTTGGTATTTATTATTATTGTCTCATTTATCCCTGCAATTATTCTAGGAGGATATATTGGTGAAGAGGTAAAAGATTTTGCCAATAACTTTCAGGAGATCAAGCAGCAATTTAATGCATTCCTTGAAAAAGTGACGCTATTCATGAATGGTTTAGGGTTAGGAGTCACACAGGAGGAGATTCATAAAATACTTGAAAAAAGTAATCTTGGAGAGATCGTAAAAAATCTCGCTTCTCAGGCGGGGAGTCAATTCTCCAATATTTTCCTTATCTTTTTTATGCTGGCTTTTATGCTTATGGAGTCTGATTTTTTCTATAATAAAATGATCAAGATCACAAAAGAGTATGGCCGTGATATTAAAGATGGGATGAAGATCATTGAGAAAATAAAATCTTATTTTCTCATCAAAGTAAAGACAAGTTTAATGACTGCTGTGTGGATATTGGCAGTCCTGTGGTACTATGATGTTAGCTATTTTTATCTCTGGGCCACGCTGGCATTCTTTTTAAATTTTATTCCCGTGATAGGATCTATTATAGCTGCTGTACCGCCAATTGCCATGGCACTTATAGATCAAACAGCTATGACAGCTTTATGGGTAGGGGTATGGTATATGGTCATCAATACGATTGTAGGTAATATTATTGAACCGCGTATTATGGGAAAAGGATTAGGGCTTTCTGCGTTGGTGATATTCCTTTCTATGACATTCTGGGGATGGATATTCGGTCCTGCGGGTATGATACTTTCTGTGCCACTTACAATGGTTGTACAGTTCCTCTTTGAACAATACAGAGAAACTCAATGGATAGCACTGCTATTAAGTGATTATGAAAAGGAGAAATAGATGGCAAAAATGACAATGCATAAAGAACTCGACATGCTTCGTATAGAAGTTGAAGCGCTTAGAAAACAAAAAGAAGAGCGTGAAAAAGAAGAGAAGGCAGAGGCCAAAAAAGCTGAAAAGGCACGAGAGAAGGAACGCTTGGAAGCTGAAGAAAAAGCTGAAGAGATCATGGAATCTTTGGAAGAAGGTAAAATGGATGCGAAAGAGACACTTCATCATTTGATGGATACGATTCAAAAAGACTACAATAACCTCTCTCCTACTTCAGCCATCGTGCTTTTCGCATTGGGTGCAGCTTTTGGGAATGCACTCTCATCAAAATAAAGGAATATTATGAGTGACGATTTTAATGCAAAAATGAAACTTTTGATCAAGAGTGAAAAAGCAATGTTAAGTCTTGAAATGCGAAAAAAGAGCCGTCAGACGGTATGGATTGCACTGGCACTTTTGGCAGTACTTGTAGGCTTGATAACACTAAATATAGCTGTATATCTTTATCTTGAAACGATGTACACTAATCTTACTGCAGCAGTTATTTTATCGGGACTGAACCTATTTGCAGCAGGGGTTTTCTTTATGATAGCCTCACGACAGACCACCGGTGCAGAAAGCGAAGCCATAGAAGAGATACGTAATTTTGCATGGGCACAGGTTCAAACAGATATTGATGATGTGAAGCAGAATGTTACACAGTTCACAGACAGTATCTCAAAAGTCAAAAAGGGTGTGGATAATTTTACAAGCGGTGATGCTTTTGGTCTTAAAAAAGTAATACCTATTATTACTACCTTGATCGATTTGAATAAAAGAAAGTAGGGTACAGGTATGATACGTATCATACTTAATGGCAAAAAGGCAGGAGTTGATTCCGTCCGCTCAGCCATTTCAATTTTGCGTAAAGAGAGGGATGATGTTGAAGTAAGAGTTACCTATTCTTTTTAGATACTTGCTTATAGAAACTTGTTTTTAGTCATGCTAAATATAAGTCCATAAATCTTAGATTGTGGCGTAAAAAGAAGCCTAAAAAGCCCCCATATGCGTGTATTTATAGATATTTATTTTGGAAAAATTATTCAAAATGTCATAAATATTCCTTTTAATCTATTATTTCAATTAATATTGAAAAAATTGTAGACAAAAATGTTTTTTCATACTATAATTTATAGTTAAATATTTGTATTAAGGAAAAGATATGAGAAAAACGACTTCAAAATTTTTGATGGCTTTAAGTTTGGGTGTGGCCGCTGTAGCGATGCCAACACAACTTATGGCAAAGAAACCAAACATTTTAGTAATGTGGGGTGATGACATTGGGTACTGGAACATTTCTGCTACCAACCAAGGGATGATGGGCTACAAAACACCAAACATTGACTCTATTGCAAAAGAGGGTGCATTGTTTACAGATATGTATGCACAAAACTCATGTACTGCGGGACGTGCATCATTCATCTTGGGAGAACACCCATTTAGAACAGGACTTCTTACTATTGGTATGCCTGGGTCTGACCACGGTATCCCTGATTGGGCACCAACCATTGGAGACCTTCTTAAAGAGCAGGGCTATACAACGGGTCAGTTTGGTAAAAACCACTTGGGTGACCAAGACAAACACTTACCAACAAACCACGGTTTTGATGAATTCTTTGGTAACCTTTACCACCTGAATGCAGAAGAAGAACCAGAGACTTACTACTATCCGAAAGATCCTGAATTTCATAAGAAATTTGGACCACGTGGTGTGATCCACGCTAAAGCAGATGGGAAAATAGAAGACACAGGAGCACTGACAAAAAAAAGAATGGAAACGGTTGATTATGAATTCTCAGCTGCTGCAAAAGACTTTATGTCTCGTTCTGTGAAAGCGGACAAACCTTTCTTCGTATGGATGAACTTTACACGTTGTCATGTATGGACACGTCAGAAGAAAGAGTACCAGGGAATCACAGGTATCTCTCTTTATGCAGACGGCATGAAAGAGTTGGATGATATGGTTGGTGATTTACTAGATCATGTTAAAAAACTTGGTGTTGAAGATAATACAATCGTTATTTTTTCTACCGACAATGGTGCAGAGAAGTTTACTTTCCCTGATGGTGGTGCAACACCATTTTATGGTGAAAAAGGTACTACATGGGAAGGTGGGTTCCGTGTGCCTCAAGTAGTGAAGTGGCCAAATACTATTAAGCCAGGTACTATCTTCAATGATACGATGTCTCAAGAAGATTGGATGCCAACACTACTTGCAGCTGCAGGTGTAACAGATGTAAAAGAGAAGCTTGCATCAAAAGCAGGCTATAAAGCCAACGGTAAAAACTTTAGAGTACACCTTGACGGATACAACTTTAAACCATACTTTGAAGGTAAAACGAAAAAAGGTCCTCGTAGAGAGATATATTATTTTGCAGCAAGCGGTATGCTTAATGCCATTCGTGTAGATGATTGGAAAGTAGCATTTGCTATTGAAGATGGTGCAATCGACTCAGCTTATCGTAAAGTTCCTGCATGGCCTAGAATCACTAATCTTAGAGCAGATCCGTTTGAGAGTGCTCAGCGTGATTCACAAATGTATGTTAGATGGTATGCAGACAATATGTGGATGATGGTACCAGCACAAGGATTTGTTCAAAAATTCCTTGGTTCTATAGAAGGATACCCTTTTCAGGAAGGTGGTGGTTTGAGTGCCAGTAACATCGGTTATGGTACACTTAAAGCTAAAAAAGCGATGGATGTGCTTGAAAGAGCTATTTTAAACTAAGTTCTATCTTCTTCGGAAAGTTCTTTTTCCGGAGAAACTCCTCCTTATTTTTACTTCATCGACTTTTTATCGACTTTTTTACATTATAATATGCATAAAGAGGTACAAGGAAGGATACTACAAACATGAAAAAGCATTTAATACAAACAATTGCTCTTGTTACAGCCATGCTAATAATACCACAGGCACAAGCAGCAGAACAAGAAGAAATGGTACCACAGGCGCATGGAGATGTGCAGGACGGAACAATGCCAGGAGAGGTAAAAGAAGAGGTAAACACCAATGATCCAACGGCAGCAGCGATATCAGCATCGTTTGGTTGGGAATTCTATAATTGGCATAGTGACAAAATATCCTCGGGGGAGACGCGACCGCAGGGGAATGACAATAACTTTAATGTAAGATTTGTTATTCCTCTTGCTGCAGGTACATTTGGTCCTTGGCCTATCATCAATCGTTTTACTTTTGCCAATGTTGAAGCACAAGGAGGCACCAGTGGTTCAGGTAATGCAGAGTTCATATCTCTCTTTGTTCCTTGGAAGTGGGAAACAGGAAAGATCGGTATCGGACCTGCCATCAACCTCCCTGCGGATGATAAACAATTTGGAGCAGATGTCTGGCGTTATGGTCTGTCAGCTGTTTTCCTGGAAAATAGCTTTGAGGGTCGTCTCATGTGGGGAGCTCTCCTGAGACAGGTTTGGGGTCAAACAGACGCTAACAGTGATTCTGTCATAGCTTCTGCCTTTGTTTTTCAGCCTATTGCAGTCTATCAATTTGATAAGGGTTGGTACATTAGTAATGGTGAATCACCTATTGCATATCATTGGCAAGACAAGGAATACCTTGTTCCTTTAGGTTTTCGTCTTGGTAAAACGATTGGAGATGATAAAGGCGGAACTTGGAATGTCTACGGTGAATACCGAACCAATGTAGTCTACAAGGACTGGAACGGTGCGGCAGCCAGTGATATTATCCGGATCAATGCATCCTACACCTTTGGTAACTAGTAAGAACGAGGAGTAGCATAAGATGGAAGTTTCAACAACACTGCTCGTAGCATTAATGTTCGTCACACTTTTATCGATGGGGATAGGAAATGCTGTGAATACCTTATCTGTTATAGTGGAAAAAGGAAATAAGTCCGGTTATAGTAGATTAGTCATTGGGTGGCTTATATTGCTGTTGATCTCATATTTCAACATGTTTTGGCATATTCTTGATCTGCTTTCTATTGACAAGTGGGGTTTTATAGGTTTTTTATATATGATGACAGGGCCTATATTGATCTATTTTGCAACATCGATCCTGATTGCATCTCACTCTGATGAAGAGAAAAAAACGTCATCTGTAAAACCCCGATTCTTTATTGTATTTCTTTTGCTTCAGGGGTGGATAATTACTGTAGATATCATGCTTGAAAAAAACATGATCGAGCATAGTCTGATAAATGTTATTCTGATACTGATATCCTTTATTTTGATGCTTAAAGAGGATGAAACGATTCAACGTTACGGATTAATAGCAGGTTTAGGAGTAGTAATGCTTGCAATGGTTTTAAGAAGTTTGGGGACACTGGGTTGAACCCATACGTTTGATCCCATGTTTTTGAATGTCCAAATACTGGGTACTATAGAATATTTTAGTGATATAATGTTAACAAGTAGTGCTAATATAAAATCTAGTTTCAGATAGGACAATGTGTTGAAAAGAGTATTTAAATGGATGAGATATACATTCTTTACACTTATCTTATTTACTATTATTACAGCACTCTTTTTACTTAACTCGACTAAAACCATACAGTGGGCAGCAGATACTTATGCCCCAGAGTATGGTTTTGGATACAAACAGATTTCCGGTGGTCTTCTTACTGGACTTGAAGTTAAGGCATTGACTTTCAAAAATGAACTATTGGTAGATACCCTGAACTTAGGGTGGAATCCCGCTTCATTACTCTATAATAAACTCTCTATTACCCATCTGGAAGCCAATGGTTTGAATGTTGAAAACATTAAAAAAGTTGTAGAAGCGTTTACTACAGAGGAAGAAACGGACAGCGAATTCGTTATGCCGGTCTCTGTTGGCGTGGGACAACTGACTCTAACTGTGAAACCCTTTGAAGAAAGTGGTATCGAAGTGAGGGATATAACATTAGATGGTGAGGGGATCTTCTATTATGGAGAAGGTGTTAATATCGATGACCTCTCTCTTTCTATCGATACAAATGTCACCAATATTGAACTTAGCGGTGGGATAGACGAGAAACATATAAGGATTAAAAAACTCAGTATAGTTGATGTAGATACGATTGCATTTCAAGATGTGATCGAAAAAATGATCGCTTTAAACATAGTTGAAGAGATCGTAGAAGAGGTAGAGCCTGAGGTAGCGCAGTACAAGGCAGGGGAAGAAAATTTTATTCCAAAGCATGTACGGATTGATTCTGCTGTGCTAAAAGTAAAATATGCTGATTATTCTCAAGTAAAACTAAAGCAGGGAGAAGTAAGGGTAAGTTCCCTCGATGTAGATATCTATAGGATCATAGATCTTAAGCCTAATGCAGTTCAAGTAGATAGTTTCACTGTACTTCTTGACAGTAATCTTTCCAAACTCTCTATGCATAGCAGGCTAGAGAATGAAACAGTGACTGTTGAGTCATTATCGTTACGGGATATAGATACGATAGCATTTATGAAGTTTTTAGGATCACTGGAAAACAATCAAACTACTACAACTGAAACTAAAGTAACACAGGAAAACAAAACAATAGCTAATAATACTGCCAGCACGTTATTACCAAAATATCTTTATGTAAAACACATGGACAGCTCAGTCAAAAGTGTGACATACGATCCTCTAGTGGTCAAAAGTGTTGAAGTTAATGCCACGGATGTGAAGTTCAATATCGGTACTTTAACTGCTGAGAGTGGAGAGGTCGATGTTGCTTCTGTAACAAATTT